>NZ_RXXX01000035.1:0-30088 GCF_011006755.1 Anoxybacillus sp. MB8 | reverse complement strand
CGCTACTTTCTCATCTTTTAACGCCTTTGCCAATACGGGCAAATCGGTTTCCGTCGGCTCTGCCATCTGTTCCAACGCTGCATATCGTTTCGTCCAATCTGGATCATCTAGCATTTGTTCGGTCACTTGAACGCTTGTTCGTTTTTGCGTTTTCGACTGCTCGCCTTGTTTAAACATGTGTACAAATCGCTCGAGCCGTTCTGGAGGATAAGCAGCAGACAACTCCTCGACAATTTCAGCGCCGATTTCTTCAAATGTTCCGTACCGAACCCCCTTTTCGACCCATTTCCGCTCCACGACAATATTCCCCGCATGTTTTTGCGCTTCTAGCACCGCATCGACAAACGGTTGCGGCAACCCCACTCGTCTCTCTTCGTGACCGTCCGTTAACTTCACTTGCATTGGTAAGCCATAAAGCATTTGCACATACACTTTCACTTCGCCAAAATGCTCATTGCGCACCGATTCATTTTCTTTAAGATCCTCCACCTGTTCGCCAAACACTTCGCGCACCTTTGTTAAGATCGGTTTCCAATCATATTTCGCATGCCGTTCGACAGCTAAAAAGTCAGCGACATGGTAAATGCCTTTCACACCTTCGATTTTCAATAACTGCTTAATGATTTCAGGAGCTTGTTCAGCCTGCGCTGGCTTATAGTTGTAGCTTGTTCCAAATGGAAGCTCTTCATCAAGCAACACTTTCATCGTATTGGGACTTGGTGTCGGTTCAATTGATCGAATCTTCATCCGCTTCTCTCCTATTCACGATAACATTCCAATATATTCATACGCCAAAAAATCATATAACTTTATTGAAAAGGAAGAAACAAAGAAAAGCAAACATTTCGCTCAATAAAAATGTGGCAGACATAAACAAAAACGGATAGAGACATAGAACAAATCATAGGCAAACGGTTAACAAATGCGGTTCATTTATTTGTTCGAACCACCAACAACAAAACACACTCCCCACGATCGCGACATTGACATTGCTTTCTCGAGGGATGAACGATTATTAGACTATAATTTATGCTCGCGCAACAATTGACAAATAGGCGGTGCGAACATGCACCGCCTAAGCTATTCCTCAAGCTTTTTCATCTCTCCTAATCTTCTTTCCACTCGTCTAAAAAAACAGAAATGCGCTGTGGATGAGAAATGGTAAAAATTTAAAACAGCATATCACTTCAGCTTCTCAATCTCCTCCAAAGACAACTCCGTCAGTTCATGAATCGTCTGTACATCGTAGCCTTTCGCTAGCATCTTTTTTGCAATCTGGCGTTTTTCTTGTTGCAACCCTCGTTCTACGCCTTCTTTCAAGCCTTTTTCTAACGCTTTTTTCTCATATGAAATAATTAACTCCAGCACTTTCTCCTTTTCTTTCGTTTCCATTTCATTCACCTCGTTTCGCAATTGTTGTTCTTCCTCATCCGACAGCTTCACATATGTTTCAAAAAAGCCGATTAATAATCGTTGCTTTGCTTCGTCTAATTCCATGCGCACAATCATTCGTAAAAACTGCTTCTTTAACTCTATTCGTTCACTTTCAGTATACCCCATTTTGCTTAACAACGCAGCGGCGATTGGGTTGTCGTGGCGAATGTAATCGCGCCAGTTTTGTTTGCGTAACTCAACAGTAAGAAAGCGGAATTGAAGCACATCGAAAAAAGGAAATTGGAGCTTAAACGATGAAGGTTCATGTCGAAGAGAATCATGGCTAAATACCGCAATCGGCAACATGCGCTTTCGGTATTTTTCAAACAAGCGGCTAAAGTAAATAAACATTCGTTCGGGAAACGATGGCTGCACGTAGCTTTGATTTTCGATATGGACGATAATGAGGCTATTCTCCCCTTTCAACTTCGTCTCAACCAGCAAACCGACGCGATACTCCCCCCCCCCGCCGTCACATCGGTGAACAGTTCCTCGGACAAAAACGACACGTGCTGAAAGTCGATATGCTCATGCACATGCGGGAAAAAGAGAAGAAGAAACTCTTCAAAAAATGTCGTAATCAGCTCTTTAAACAACCGATCATGATCAACCGCCATATATACACCTCGCTTTCTGTTTTGTTGTGTATTTTCGATAAAAACGAGGAGATTCCTGCTTTAGGAATGAAAAAAACAGAGAGGCGTGGCTCTCTGTTTTGGTGAAAATTCGATAACCTTTAGGTGTACAAAACTTCTTTCTATTTTACTGATTTAACTCTGAATAATCAGCGCATAAGTAAAAAAATTGTTCCAATAATAGAAAATATAGTGGTAGTTAAACTCTACAGATAGGGTAGTAGCGAAAAAGTAAAAAGAGTTACGGAGGGTACACATGTCTATCAAAATTTTATTAGAAGACTGGGAAGATGACTGGAAAGAGACGCTCAAAAGTGAGAACCTCAATAGCTTTTTTAGTTGCGAAATGTATATGATTGTTCATAACGGTATTGAGCAAATGACGATCAATATTGCAACGCTTTACGGCACAGCTTTGTTAAGTATAGCTGCTAGTGTGATAGATATGATCGCTAATAAAGAGAATAAAACATTCCGTATCTCCGGCTTTGGTTCTGCCTATGATTACTTTTTCATTGTGAAAGGACGCGAAATCAAAATTGAAGCTGTAAATGTTACAAATGATCGTGTAGAGTTCTTTCTTTTTTATGATAAAACGAAATTCGCTCATGATTTTGTAAAAGCATTGAAAAAACATTTACAACAAATTGCGCAAGTGAACAATCGAATTAGAGAACAAGAAACATATAAGCTTCTAGAACAAAAACTGCACGCGCCGTTAACGCAATCGAGCTGCGTCGCGATAAAAAACACTGGACTTAAAACATGATCACTTGAAGCCACGCTCATATGACTGCTTGTATGCTCTCCACGAAGTGCCTATTTGTGGTAAATGTTTTGCCCGTTCGCTTGAGTATACGTACACAAATCCTGCCTTTTTTCCGTCTACATCTGTCACAAATACTCGCTCATAATCATTACGTTTTCCCTCCCCATAATATCCTTCAAGCCGATCCATCGCCTGTAGTCCTTTTTCGTTTACCGTCAACCATTCGCCTTCTACTGGAGGGGCAGATGAATCGAGCACTAAAGCTGGATACAAGTCGGCAACGCTATGAAGCCAACCGCATACAGCACCTGTTTCTATATGTGTGACGTACGGAGCAACAACATGATGATTTTGCTCTCCTTGAAGCAATGTCCCGTACACGAACACTTGAAATAACGTCACGTTTTCTCCTCCTAACATTCGACGATATTATAAATATATACCTTTCCTCTTTTCATGCACATGACCATAAAAAACTTACCATCTTCACTGTTGACAAGATAATCGACGTAACAGTGTACACAATGATTTGAAACAAAGGAAGGAGTGGAAAACGCGTTACCTCGATTTAAAATAAAGATTTAATGACAATGCCTTCTTTTTTTAACGCTTCAAAAATTTTTTTAGCAAATGTTAACGCGTGTACCCCATCACCGTGAATACAAATCGTATCTGCCTTGATTTCCACATCAGTTCCTTGTTGTGACCGCACTTTTCCCTCTTTTACCATTCGAATCACTTGCTGTATAGCTTCTTGTTCGTCATGAATTAAGGCGTTAGGTTTATGTCGTGGTGTTAACGAACCATCCTGCTCATATGTCCGATCAGCAAACACTTCATTTGCTGTTTTTAAGCCTATACGATCTCCCGCCTTAATTAGTTCACTTCCTGCTAATCCAAACAATACTAATGATGGATCAATGTCATACACTGCTTTTGCAATCGCTTCTGAAAGTGCACAGTCTTTTGCAGCCATGTTGTACAAAGCTCCGTGCGGTTTCACATGTTGCATCTTTCCACCAGCAGCCTTTACAAAACCATATAACGCCCCCACTTGATAAACGACGAGATCATACACTTCTTCCGGAGTAATTGCCATATTTCTTCTTCCAAATCCAATTAAATCAGGCAACCCCGGGTGTGCACCAATACTCACCCCCTTTTCAAGCGCCAACTGAACCGTCTTTCGCATCGTAGATGGGTCACCCGCATGAAACCCGCAAGCAATATTTGCTGATGTCACGTAATTCAAAATCTCCTCATCGTTCCCTAATTGATATATTCCAAAACTTTCTCCCATATCACAATTCAGATCGATGCGGTACATCTTTATCCTCCCATTTTCGACATCATTACTTTTTCGCATTGCTTCATGCTAAGCTCATGTTGAATATATAATCGTTGCGCTTCCTCAAATGAAATGTCGTGAAATACAATCTGCTCTCCTGGTTTGGTTTGTGCTAAAATGGGTAAATCAACGGCAATGACTTGCGCGATTTTCGGATACCCTCCTGTCGTTTGACGATCTGCCATTAATATAATTGGCTTTCCTTCGTTCGGCACTTGAATTGTGCCGAACGTAACCGCTCCCGAAACCATTTCTACTGAATGTTTTCTTTGAAGCAAAGGTCCTTCTAAACGATAGCCCATTCGATTCGATTGAGAAGTGACTTTATATGGTTGGGTGAAAAAACGTTTTTGGCTTTGTGTCGTAAAATGAGCAAATTGTGCCCCCTGAATGACGCGAATCGTTTTTGGAGATTTATAAAAATATGCACGAAACTGAAATGAAATTCCCCAACTCATCGTTATAAAAGGAAGAGATGTTTTTTTCTTATGTAATCGCAACAGCTCAAAATTTCGCCTCGATTCTCGAAGTAAAAGCACATCGTCTTTTTGCAACGCTCTTCCTTGAAAACCACCGATACGTGCAAGTAAATACGTTGATTGACTGTTCATTATCTTAGGAATATGAAATCCCCCCGACACAGCTAAATATGCTCGACATCCTGCACGACAATGACCGATCGTAAGTATACTCCCCTGTTTAACGAAAACAGGGCGCCATAGTGGCACTTCTTGCCCATCGATGCTCGCTTCAAACTCCCCGCCACATATCGCAACTAATGCATCTTCCTCAAAAGCAAGCGTTGGACCAATGAATGTCATCTCGAGCGTGCCTTCGGATTCCTCATTTCTGACAAGAATGTTAGCGATACGATGCGCAAATTGATCCATAGCGCCGCCCACAGTGACGCCATCCTTTTGAAAACCGAATCGACCTAAATCTTGAACCATCGTTAGTAAACCACTACGAATCACACGAATACTCATTGTTCTCCTCCTGAAGCTGCTTATATTCTTCCCGCGTTATCGGTTGAAAGCGAACACGATCCCCAACTTGTAATAAACTCGGTTGAGGATGCTGTGGACGGAATAATTGGATCGGTGTTCTCCCGATGAGTTGCCACCCCCCTGGGCTTTCAATCGGATATATTCCTGTTTGCATACCGGCGATGCCCACAGAACCTGCTGGAATACGCAAACGTGGCGAGTGTTTTCGCGGCGTAGCAATCCTTTCTGACATACCGCCTAAATAAGCAAATCCAGGCGCAAATCCAATCATATGCACAACGTAATGACCGTTCGTATGAATATTCACTACTTCTTCAGGTGTTAATTGATTTCTTCTAGCTACTTCTTCTAAATCCGGTCCAAACTCTCCTCCATAACAAACAGGAATTACGACTTCATTTCCTTGAGGAATATGGGTGGATTGTAGTGACGAAAGAACATTTTTTAATACGGTACAAACTCTTTCAAAAGGAAGAACCTCGATATGCGATTTTCGGTTTATATTCTTTACAAACTGGATCGGATCATAATAGACGGTAACAGTTGTATAGGCAGGAACAACTTCAATAATTCCTTCTATATGATGATCTGTAAAATAGGTAGAAACTTGGTGAACTCGTTGATGAATGTCGGGAGTAATTTGTTCGCCAAATTTGATTACTAACGCATTCTCACTAAGCGGTATCAGCTCATAGCTCAACATTTTTTCCTCCGATAAAACGAAGTGCTTTTGAAATTTGTTTCGTTGCGTGCTTTGTTTTAAAACGAATTGTTCTAATCGAAAGCTAATCTTGCTGTAGCCTTTCTGAAGTACGTTACCAATGACCTTAGAAACTATGCTTGATTCCAATGCTCCTTCAACATATTGTGTCATTAATTCATGAATCATCTCATCTCTAACATCTTCGGGAATGAGCCCATCTTGAAGGAGAACGAGAATCGATTCCATATGCTTAACTCAGGGCTTGACAGGTATTACGAAAAAGTTAATAAGGTGATTGCCGAACTTTTTGCATGAATCGCTTCGGATCATCAAGTGGTTCAAAGCCGTATTTGCTATATAATGAATGTGCATCTTTAGTAGCTAACATGAACCGTCGAACACCTTGTAGCTCATGATGATTCGTAATGATACTCACTAACCATTTAGATAAGCCTAATTTACGATAACTTGGCAAATAAACACATCGGAAAGGTAAGCATACGTCGCTAAATCCGTAATCACCCTTGCAAATCCAACTTGTTCCCCGACTCTGTTACTTATGTCACCTTTATACCCCCCAAAACATAAAGGTGTGTTTTCGATTGATTTTATGACAACTTCTTTCGGAGTTCCTTTTGACCAATAGGCTTCTTGGCTCAAAAAATGATGGATGGTATCTACGTCTAAATATTGCTTGTTAGTAGAAATAAAAAACCCTTCATTTACCCACGTATCCATCGCCCACCCTCCTATAAAATCTTAATTTTTAATCAATATAGAATATTATAACACTTAAAGCTCGGACGACCTAGCTGCTTAAAGGTATTTCACGAGAATTCATTCTTTAGAGAAAAGCTATGGAACGATCGAAAAACGAGAAGAGGAAGAAAAATCAAGATTACGAAACAAAATATTGAAGAGAGAACTAGGGAAAGATGCTACTCTCAAGCGTGTGGATTAACTAATAAAAACCAGTTTAGAACACTCTATTCCTAGCTTTTCTCCCTTTTCATCTTCACTTATCCTGTGGGGCTGTCAAGTACTTTTCTTGACAGTTTCACGAGGTTTTGGGACAATGAGAAAAAGACGAGAAAAGGAAAGGAACCAAAGCTTTACCACTCTGATTCCTTCACATGATAAGAAAGAGGAACAGCACCATATCATTTCAACATCTCAATTTCTTCCAAAGACAACTCCGTCAGTTCGTGAATCGTCTGTACGTCGTAGCCTTTTGCTAGCATCTTTTTTGCAATCTGGCGTTTTTCTTGTTGCAGACCTTGCTGTAGACCTCGTTCCACCCCTTCTTTCAAGCCTTTTTCTAACGCTTTTTTCTCATATGAAATAATTAACTCTAACACTTGTTCTTTTTCTTTCGTTTCCATTTCATTCACCTCGTTTCGCAATTGTTGTTTCCACATGCTTCGAGGTGTGGCACCACATCAAATTTTTCTCAACTTTCAAGCAAATGATTTACTTCTTCTTCCGTAAGATCCACAAGGGTTGCAATTTCTTTTGGTGTCATCCCTTTTTTCGACATATTGTAAACAAGATGTTTCATTCCTTGCTTAAATCCTTCTTCCAATCCTTCCTTTTTTCCCTTTTGTATTCCTTTTTGTATTCCCTTTTGTTCATACGAGATTAACAATTCCAGCACTTTCTCCTTTTCTTTCGTTTCCATTTCATTCACCTCGTTTCGCAATTGTTGTTCTTCCTCATCCGACAGGTTCACATATGTTTCAAAAAAGCCGATTAACAATCGTTGCTTTGCTTCGTCTAATTCCATGCGCACAATCATTCGTAAAAACTGCTTCTTTAACTCTATTCGTTCACTTTCAGTATACCCCATTTTGCTTAACAACGCAGCGGCGATTGGGTTGTCGTGGCGAATGTAATCGCGCCAGTTTTGTTTGCGTAACTCAACAGTAAGAAAGCGGAATTGAAGCACATCGAAAAAAGGAAATTGGAGCTTAAACGATGAAGGTTCATGTCGAAGAGAATCATGGCTAAATACCGCAATCGGCAACATGCGCTTTCGGTATTTTTCAAACAAGCGGCTAAAGTAAATAAACATTCGTTCGGGAAACGATGGCTGCACGTAGCTTTGATTTTCGATATGGACGATAATGAGGCTATCCTCCCCTTTCAACTTCGTCTCAACCAGCAAATCGACGCGATACTTTTCCCCTGCCGTCACATCGGTGAACAATTCCTCCGACAAAAACGACACGTGCTGAAAGTCGATATGCTCATGCACATGCGGGAAAAAGAGAAGAAGAAACTCTTCAAAAAACGTCGTAATCAACTCTTTAAACAACCGATCATGATCAATGGCCATATATGCACCTCGCTTTCGGTTTTGTTGTGTATTTTCGACAGTAAAACCAACATTCCTGCTTCGGAAATGAAAAAACAGAGAGCCATCCAACGACTCCCTGTCTCTATCAAACTTCGACAATCTTCGGGGCGTGACAGGCACGCAACCAAACATCCGTTCGGGAAACGATGGCTGCACGTAGCTTTGATTTTCGATATGGACGATAATGAGGCTATCCTCCCCTTTCAACTTCGTCTCAACAAGCAAATCGACGCGATACTTCTCCCCCGCCGTCACATCCGTAAACAGCTCCTCCGACAAAAACGACACGTGCTGAAAGTCGATGTGCTCATGCACATGCGGGAAAAAGAGAAGAAGAAACTCTTCAAAAAACGTCGTAATCAGCTTTTTAAACAACCGATTATGATCAACCGCCATATATACACCTCGCTTTCAGTTTTGTTGTGTATTTTCGATAAAAACGAGGAGATTCCTGCTTTAGGAATGAAAAACAGAGAGCCACTCAACAACTCTCTGTCTCTGTCAATCTTCGACAACCTTCGGGGCGTGACAGGCACGCAACCAATCCCTCACACAAACGGCAACGCCTGTTCATGGACTGAACGTGGGTGGATCAACCCTCGATTATGAAAGGTTGAACTTAAATCAGCATAATGAACAGTGATTGGTAAACGTGTTTTCAGCATAGAATGGATGTGCATAAATGATAGCTTATATGCATCTGAAACGACATCACGAATAGACAAACATTTCGTCTTTTGAACAATCTTTACAGCTTGCGCCATTCCTACAGATTCTCTTGGATCAGTTGCACATAAATAAGCCATCCTTTCTTTCGCATAACATAATCCTTGCACAGTAAACCAACGTCCGTTTGTGTATACAGCCATTCTTCTTCGCGGTCTTTTAATAATTTCAATGAAATCAAATGGGATTTGAAATGACTGCATATACCGTGTTAAATGATCTAAATCTTCTCGACATACGCCATCGCGATGAAATGTAATATGGGCTGGCTTCATTCCATACATTTTCTCGTAGCTAAATATACTCTCATCTATAATTTCTTCCATTGTACGATTGGCAATCGTTTCACCAGCTTCAGCAGTCATGATTGATTTTTGTTTAATCATTCGCCCATCTTTTCCGATCACTTGAATAATCCCAGAAGCATGTTTTCCATGTTCATGACTGACATCTAAACCGATAAAGCAATCTGAATTCATCTCATCTGACAAAATCCACGGCTGAACTCCCGATTTTGCGTAAATTCCTAGTAGCACATTATATTGATAGTACAAATTTTTTACAACTGACGAATCAAATATGACAAACTGTGTCATTATATCTGCTTTCGCACCAAATTCTCGTTTAATTGCCATATATGCTCGATCGATATTTTCTTCCGTTCCAATGACAATAACGGTCCCATCGAACGCATCTGCGATCGACTTTAGTTCGAACGAAAGGCGCTCACTTTTGAAAAAATCAACGGGCAATACCCCAAATAACTGACGCGGTTTTTTCGAGACATTTAACTTTACACCTAGCTTTTCAGATAGATGTTGTAATTTCTTTGTAAAATCCAATATTTCATCTTTCTTCCTTGGATCGTAATTTAATTCTGGATCAACAAAATAGCTAACGGTGATACTCTTCGGCTCATAAACACCCGCTTGGCCTAAACCATCAGACACTTTCGTTGTTTTATAATTTCGACCAAATTCCATCAACGGTGGGGAGAGATTAAAAATATCATAATTAAGATTTGCCGCCCGAACGTTTTCTTTTCTGAAAGTCAACATGTTCTGATATTGCAACAAACGAAATATCTCTTGATAAAGTTTCGGCATTTTCTCATTCGGTGGCAACTTAATGATGCGATTTACTTGCTGCGCGGTTGATGGCATCAATTGTTCATACGAACAAGTAAGACGTAATAAATGAGGTAAGTATGGAAAAATATCACCGTTTTGTGATCTAACATGCACAATAGGTGTCTTATTATGAACACCTTTTAATTTCCATGTTTCATTTTTTGTTATGTAATAATCTATCACACTTTGTTGTAAATATGGGCTCTTTTCTCCAGCAGTATACGGGGCCACCTCAACAAAAGTATAGTAGTACGATTTTTTATTATACGAATCAACGACTTCCACCCCTTCTTTGATCAGTGGAGATCGATCGCGAAGTAAGTCTTCTAATGTTTTTTTATATTCAAAACGATGTTGATATTCAAAGCCGATCAATATATTTCCGTTCTCTTCAACTGTAAAAGATAAGTAAATAGCCGGGTGAACAATAATTTCGTTCATTTCAATCGATTGTTCGGTTTTCAAACAAAACAAATCCTTGTAAATTTTATATTCATTTTTGCATCGTTCTATTAACTCTTGTTTCAATAACCTTTCCAATACCGTTCTTTCTGCGGCATTGGAACATTCGATTGCTCGGTACTCATGTTTAATATATTTATGATCACCCCAATGAACGATCTCTTGAAACGATGCAATATATTGGCCGTGAGCAGCAATGGTCACATTAGCATTCCTCTTTCTTAACTCATAAACAATGTGATGGACAAACGAGTATTTTTGGTTCAGGTTTAATAAAGACACGGTATAAATATGAAGTGGAATGTTACTTGCGTTTTCGTTTGCGATACACTCGGTTATATAGTATTGATTCATCTAACCAATCACCCCTTATGATGAATAGTCATCCGTGCATTGATTCGTTGACAATCATTGTGCTTATAACTCTCTTAATCGGTTTCGTTCAATTCTAATCGTATTGTCTTTACCATCAAGTAGATCAGCACGCTTGCTTCCGTAAATACGAAAACGTGGAGAGCCTTTTATGACCTTCACTGATAACCGAGGTGTTCCACGAGATTGCTGTTTATTTACATCCACACATGCAACGAATTCGTCCCAGCGAACAATAGCGATAATTTGGTTATTGTCACTTACTTGCTTCTGACCACAAATAAAAGCAAAAATTAGCGTTTTATCTGAATGATTTTGATGGACATTTATAATTTCTTGTATTTCGTTGTCACTAAATGTGAAAGACCATGTAAAATCTTCGGAGCCAGATGGGGTAGTATGATATTTTGCATAAATGATGTAACTGTCTTTATTTGTTGTAACCGTATAAATTTGTCTACTTTCATTTTCTTTTTCAAACAATGCTGGTGCCAATCCTCCATTCACTAATACAGAAAGAAGTGCACCATAATAATAATCCGCTTTGCAAATTGTCGTCACTCTGATCCCCCCTAAAATCAAATATCCCACTCCCATTATACGGAAAGAAAACCGAAAATACTGTCGAATATTGTAGAAACTGATGGGTAAATTTTGAACATTTATTGCTACGTGAGGAGGGATTTTTCCTTCTTACTGGCACACACAACGAAAGGGAGCCGGATGACTCCCTTTGTTATATAAGTGTTTAATAAAGAGGAACAGAACCATATCACTTCAGCTTCTCAATCTCTTCTACAGGCAACTCCGTTAGTTCGTGGATCGCCTGTATATCATAGCCTTTCGCCAACATCTTTTTCGCGATCTGGCGCTTTTCTTGCTGCAGACCTTGTTGTAATCCTTGCTGTAGCCCTTGTTGTAGCCCTTGCTGTCGACCTCGTTCCACCCCTTCTTTTAAGCCTTTTTCTAACGCTTTTTTCTCGTACGAAATGATTAACTCCAGCACTTGTTCTTTTTCTTTCGTTTCCATTTCATTCACCTCGTTTCGCAATTGTTGTTCTTCCTCATCCGACAGCTTCACATATGTTTCAAAAAAGCCGATTAATAATCGTTGCTTTGCTTCGTCTAATTCCATGCGCACAATCATTCGTAAAAACTGCTTCTTTAACTCTATTCGTTCACTTTCAGTATACCCCATTTTGCTTAACAACGCAGCGGCAATTGGGTTGTCGTGGCGAATGTAATCACGCCAGTTTTGTTTGCGTAACTCAACAGTAAGAAATTGAAAATGAAGCACATCGAAAAAAGGAAATTGGAGCGTAAACGATGAAGGTTCATGTCGAAGAGAATCATAGCTAAATACCGCAATCGGCAACATTCGCTTTCGGTATTTTTCAAACAAGCGGCTAAAGTAAATAAACATTCGTTCGGGAAACGATGGCTGCACGTAGCTTTGATTTTCGATATGGACGATAATGAGGCTATCCTCCCCTTTCAACTTCGTCTCAACCAGCAAATCGACGCGATACTTTTCCCCTGCCGTCACATCGGTGAACAATTCCTCCGACAAAAACGACACGTGCTGAAAGTCGATGTGCTCATGCACATGCGGGAAAAAGAGAAGAAGAAACTCTTCAAAAAACGTCGTGATCAGCTCCTTAAACAACCGATCATGATCAACCGCCATATATGCACCTCGCTTTCTGTTTTGTTGCATATGTTCGACAAAAGCGGTGATGTTCCTGCTTTGGAAATGGAAAAGCAGAGAGAAAAACTATCACTCTCTGCTTCTACAAATCTCGACATGCTTCGGGGTGTGACAGGCACGCAACCAATTTTTTGTATATTCATGCGCACCATTCCTTTCGCTGTTTCCCGCCTGTTCGTTCTACAACACCATCTTAGCATATTCTTTTGCCTTTGGTGCAAAGTGCAGGGGTAGCGGCATTAACGTGTCCATATTATCGTATTGCAAGCTTGTTTGATTTTGCATTCCCTCAACTTTGTTCAGCTTGCCACCACTGTCAAGGAAAAACCTTCTATACGGCTCTTCCTCATTTGTCGCATATGAACGAAAAGTACACGAATGCTTTTGAATGTCCTCAATCGAATTGCCGTCCACAAGTTTATGTCCCAGCAAATAATTTGATGCACGAAATTTAAAGAGTGATTGAAATTTTCCTCATTAGTTAAATAACACAGTATGAGCCCGGTTCAATACCGAGCTCATACAAAAACCATTCCCAAAAATTCAGCGTCGGACTTTTTCTTGTCTTTCATATCGGGTAGCACAAGCATATGAATCTTTTATGGAGCCCATTTCGCCATCAGCTCCTCAAGCAACATCGAGGCAATAATCCCAGGAAATCCGATGAAAAAATAAACATGACCCACCTCTTTCGCCTCTTTTCCTCATTCGTACAAGCTATGACAGCAATTTTGCCATGTAATATTCATCGACGTATCGACCGTTGATATTCAACGAATGGCGCTTGATGCCTTCCTGTTCAAACCCCATCTTTTTGTATAAAGAAATCGCAGGGGCATTGTCGACCACGACGGTCAGTTCAAGGCGACGAACGCCTTTTTCGCGCGCCCATCTCTCCAGCTCTGTCAGCAGCATTGTGCCCATTCCTTTTTCACGAAAAGCGGCGAGCAGTCCGATGACAATGTAAACGGAATGTCGATTTCGTCTTGCAAATCCCCCCCTTGCCAATAAATAGCCGACCAACTCCCCTCCATCCGTCTCGGCAAGCAATATAGTCGCGTTGTCTTCGTTCGTGATCGCTTCGAGGTGACTGCGCTGCTGTTCGGGAGTGAGCTTGCGTTCCCCCGCTTCAAACAACAAATAGTCCGACTCCAACTCGACTTGCAAAATGAGCGCAGCGAGCCGTTCGGCATCATCGACCGTTGCATGGCGAATGTTCAATGTTGTTTCCCCCTTCCAAATACTGCGTTGCCAACTCCGCGCTTTGATAGCGGGCGAGCGCCGTCTTCGCTTTGCGAAAACCTGTTTTCATATAAAACGGCTCGTTTCCGGTCGTGAAAATAAGATGGACACACGACACGGCTTCAAGCTGCGCAAGCAAATCTTCCACAATCGCCTTCCCGATGCCTCGACCTTGATCATCGCGATGAACGACGACGTCATAAATCGCCGCATTAAACACGCCGTCAGAAAGGGCGCGACCAAATCCGACAAGGCGGCCTTCGGAAAAGGCAAGCGCCACGATATTGCTTGCTTGAAACACGCGCTGAATGATTTCTTCCGTATGTTTCGCCCAACCAACGGATTCGTATATTTCTTTCATTCGGTTCCAATCAGCATTTTGCAAATTGCGCTCAATATGCCATCCTCCCATATCCTCTTCTCCCTCTCTTTTCGATTTCCGGCAGTAACTGGGCGTGATCATCGGTTCTGTTCGGCACCCTTCCGTATCGATGCAAAATAACGGCATTTGCTAGAACGAAACAAAACAACAATGAGATAAAACATCTCCCGTGATGTTTCTTCTCCCCTTATAAATTGAAAATATCCGTCAATTCTATCGTACTGAAACGTCAAAGAAAACGTTGTCGAATATTGTAGAAACCCACAGTAAATTTTGAACATTTTTCGCTAAATTAAGATGGTACTTTTCCTTCTTACTGACACACATGCATACATAATTAACGGGAGCCGAATGGCTCCCTTAGTTATATAAAATCATGTTTAAAAAAGAGGAACAGCACCATATCATTTCAACATCTCAATTTCTTCCACGGACAACTCCGTCAGTTCGTGAATCGTCTGTACGTCGTAGCCTTTCGCGAGCATCTTTTTCGCGATCTGGCGTTTTTCTTGCTGTAGACCTTGCTGTAGACCTCGTTCCACCCCTTCTTTCAAGCCTTTTTCTAACGCTTTTTTCTCATATGAAATAATTAACTCTAACACTTGTTCTTTTTCTTTCGTTTCCATCTCGTTCACCTCGTTTCGCAATTGTTGTTCTTCCTCATCCGACAGGTTCACATATGTTTCAAAAAAACCGATTAATAATCGCTGCTTTGCTTCGTCTAATTCCATGCGCACAATCATTCGTAAAAACTGCTTCTTTAGTTCTACCCGTTCACTTTCAGTATACCCCATTTTGCTTAACAACGCAGCGGCAATTGGGTTGTCGTGGCGAATGTAATCACGCCAGTTTTGTTTGCGTAACTCAACAGTAAGAAAGCGGAATTGAAGCACATCGAAAAAAGGAAATTGGAGCGTAAACGATGAAGGTTCATGTCGGAGAGAATCGTAACTAAATACCGCAATCGGCAACATGCGCTTTCGGTATTTTTCAAACAAGCGGCTAAAGTAAATAAACATTCGTTCGGGAAACGATGGCTGTACGTAGCTTTGATTTTCGATATGGACGATAATAAGGCTATCCTCCCCTTTCAACTTCGTCTCAACCAACAAATCCACGCGATACTTCTCCCCCACCGTCACATCGGTGAACAATTCCTCCGACAAAAACGACACGTGCTGAAAGTCGATGTGCTCATGCACATGCGGGAAAAAGAGAAGAAGAAACTCTTCAAAAAACGTCGTGATCAGCTCCTTAAACAACCGATCATGATCAATGGCCATATATGCACCTCGCTTTCGGTTTTGTTGTGTATTTTCGATAAAAGCGAGGAGATTCCTGCTTTGGGAATGAGGAAACAGAGAGGCGTGGCTCTCTGTTTTGGTGAAAATTCGATAATTTTTTGAGTGTGACAAGTTAGGCAAAATCATCTCCTATAAGGAAAGCCTTTCCTTAATTTTAGATACAATCAGTTCTTCTCGAACTTTTAGAAAATCCCTGTAACTAGATGCTTCCCACAAAGTTTCATCTGCAGGTATTAAATGTTTTCGCAAATAAGTATCTTTTTCACTCACATTACTTTTTATCCATTCACCTAGAGATTTACCATTTTTCACCCATCTATTTGTCACACTATCCAGCAACTGATAATTTCCTATGCGATTGATCTCATATTCATCATATCCATGAGATCGTAAAATATTTACAGGATGTATATGATCTATATCATTCTCACGAATACTCGGTATTTCATCATAAATCATTTGAAATACAATCTCTCTGTCGAATTCGTTTAAATAAGCAGTACGAATATCGTAAAAACGCAATGGATGGCTTCTGTATACCTTAAATAACTCATCTGTGGGAAAATCTTTCAGCTTATACTCTTTAACAATACTAGATATTTTTCGAATTCCTGTTTTATAAGGAATCCACCCACATCCTCTACTAAATACGCCATTTAATAAGGACTTATATAACCACTCACGTATTTTTTGGAAATTACTATTATTTGTATCGAAATTATCGAACATTTCTTCATCTAGTGGTTGTTCGAGTGGTGTTCTATAAAAAATATTATAAGCGATGAAATACAAAGGAATAAAAGATCGGTTTTTCTCTTTTAAGTAATAACTATAAAGTCCCACTGCCTTCAAAAAATTCTTTAACACCTTGATTGTTTTTTGTATTCTCGAAAAATGCTTTGTCGCAAATTCAGCATCTTCTATATTAATTTCGGTCATTTGCTTCATTGGCGTATCACGCAAAACAAAAAGTAAATTAATTAACGTATCTTGTGATAAACCGATGTCGTCGTTTTCTTTTGAAATAACATCTAAAAACAACTCAATTTTCCCATCGAAACCTTTCAAAATAGAGGCCGTTAAATCGTACGAAGACAGTTTCGTTCCTCCATCATTGAGCCTTCTAAATAGTTCAACCACTCTTTGCCGATTCTCGTTCAAGTTTAAAGATTTATTCACCGTGATTTTTGACACCCCGATATTTGTAGCTGAAAAAATATTTTTATAAAATACCCGTACATTTCGAAATACATAGTTCTTTTCCGTCTCATTCACTATATGCTTCAATCGTATGATCTCGTCTGCTACTTGATCCTCATCTTGCGTTTCTTTCAGTCTTCTAAAGAGATCTTTTGCACTATACCACATATGTTCTTTAATACCCTCTTTTTCTTGATCGTATTTAGGTAATTTAGATTCGTCATTTTCAAATTTAAAGGAGTATTCTAAATTAGCAAAATCACTGAACAAATCAAAGTACATTTGCTTTCCTTCGTAACTACCAAGCAAACCTATGTAAAAAGTTTGCAGCCTTTGTTGACCGTCTATTACAAGCATGTGCCCTTTATTTAGAAATTCTCGCTGCACCGAACTAAGAGGATGTCCTTCTTTAGAAAAAGGTCGAAACGCAAAAAGCGGTTCAGATCCTTTTTCTTCTTCAATACAAATAATCCCTCCGAAAGAATTCCCTTTAAGCAAAGTATCGAATAGCAATTCCATTTTTTCTTCATTCCAAACAAGCCTTCTTTGAATCACAGGTAACACAAACTCTTCGTTTGAAATTTTTTTCACAACATCTGACACCCTAAAGGCTTCCCAATTCGCCATAACTCTCTATTCCCCTTTCTGTCACGAGTGACTCCCCTAATAAGGAACATATGAACCGTTCGAAAAAATATGTCCACAATTTGTGGCATAACTATTCTCGAAAAGATAGAAGTCTGTGACTCTATCGAATCTCTGGGTATAACAGGTACCATAAAACCCCATCACAAAATAAAAAAAAAGACAGAAGTTTTATCAACTCCTGTCTAATCGGTTCTATCGGCTCATTGCCCGAAGCATAAATTCATTCACATCTCTCTCTGGTCCGATGAATTCGACGTTTGTATGAATCGCTTGGAAGTGTTTGCGGGCGAAGTCGATTTTCGCCGCTTCTTCTGGGCGAAGTGCACCTTCCCAGTCGGTTCCTTTTGTTTCGAGAACGAAGTATAGCTTTTCTTCGCCATCTTTGTCGATCACAAGCGCCCAGTCTGGATTGTAAGCTCCGATTGGCGTGTCGATTTTGAACCAATTTGGCAGTTTGACATACACTTTGACATGTTCGTCTCTTTCGAATCGTTCCGCAAAGTCTGCCTCAATTGTAGAATCATATACGATATGATCGAACAACGATTTTTCACTACGAATCGCATTGTTGTTTAAATACGCAAGCAGCTCTTCATTTTCAAACAGCTCGACGGCATAATATGCATCTCCGCCGATTTTGTAATATTTTACCCCATCTTTTAAAAGCAGTTTCATTTCGCGCTGAATGACTTTTGTGACTTCTTCCATAAACTTTTGCGGATTGTTTTTAAAGTCATCGAGACGGTCGCAGCCGGTTAAAATTTCAACGATTGTTTTTCGCGTTAAATTCGTGCGGTTTTGCAGTTCAGTAATAATGTCTGGCAACGTATGATGCGCTGTAACATAATCTTCTACTCGCTCACTGACGGTTTCCAAGTGTACTCCTTCGACGCGGTCGATCGCCACTTGATCTTTTCTGCTGATAATACGAATTTTTTCAATACGCGGCATGTGTTGAATGCTTTTTATACTTTTTTGAATGAGTTGATCGCTGTCGATTTGAACGGAGTAGACCGTCTTATATTTAATTCGATCCCAAAGCTGACGAAACTCCTCACCAAAAAACACTTGCTTATTCAACTGCACTCTTTTCTTTTTCGTCGCATCTTTAATCGGCAAGTGCTGCAAGTAATGGTTAATTTCGTGCAAAATCGCTTGCTTCCACGGTTGAAAATCTTCGCCAACATTCAATGTATGATTATCTATCGCTTCTTTTAGCTCTGGCTTTGCTTTTCCTTTATCATCAATGTAGCCATTACGCTTCAGCTCTTCGTACAATTTAGCCGATAAATCGTAGCCCATTTGCATCGGTTCTTCTGTATTTGGATCGATATACGTTAATTTGGCAAATACGTGTTTTTCGATCTTGCCGAAAGTCACGCCTGTTTCTTCTTCCATTTCTTTTTGCAAAGAAGCAACAAACTCTTCATACGATTCATTTGCCATCACTGTTAATATGTTCACACTGTCATCTTGCACTCGTTCACCGTTTTGGTTGACTGCTAAGCGCAGCCCGCGACCAATTTCTTGACGGCGTGATACGTACGTTCCCGATGAATCTTTTAATGTACAAATTTGAAATACGTTTGGGTTGTCCCAACCTTCGCGCAGAGCGGAGTGCGAAAAAATAAAGCGAAGCGGCTCATCCAAACTTAACAACCGTTCTTTGTCTTTCATAATAAGGTTATATACATCCGTATCCGCTTCCGTATTCCCTTTCGTATCTTTTAATCTCCCTTTTTTATCTTGCGCAAAATAGCCGTTATGCACTTTTTCAATCGGGATATCGACGTCAATGTCGTTAAATAGCGTGCGATATTTTGGCTTCTGAATTAATTTTTGATACTCTTCTTCGAACATCACGGCATATTTTCCTTTTATCGGATTGCCATCTTTATCGTAGTCGCGATAGTTTGCGACTTTGTCGATGAAAAATAAACTAAGCACTTTAATGCCTCGATGGCGTAAGCGCAATTCTTTATCTAAATGCTCTTCGATTGTTTTACGAATTTGATAACGTTTAATTGTATCATCGTCAATATCACCTATGGCGTCACCGATTCGTAAATAATGACCGTTAATTTCGATCGATTCGTTCCCCGGCGTCCAGTCAATTTGCTCAACAATATAACCGCGATATACGTCACGTTCTCCAGAAACGTCATATAAGTCATCGCCATATTTCACCGTTTTCGTCGTTCGCTTTACTTTCCCACGCGTCTCGACATCCAGTTCAATCGTTGCTTTTCGTTCCTTCACATCTACTAGCTTGATATAAGGCACATTAAACGACGGTTCAGAGCGAACGGACATGACTTCAATTCGCTTAACAAGTTTTTGGTTGTAAGCATCGACCGCATCCAGTCGGTAAATCATATTGTATTTATCGACATGCGTTGCCGAATAACGCAATGTACATAATGGGCTGAGTGACGCAATCGCCTCTTTTGATTTTGGCGTCGTATCGACACTTTGCGGTTCGTCAATAATAACAATCGGGTTCGTTTGGCGAATAAAATCAATCGGTCGATAGCCATTTAAACGGTCGTTCGGGCGATGAATGACGTTTGCTTTGTCTTCTTTTTCTAGATCTTCAAAGCTTTTACGAAAAGCATCAATATTAATAATCATCACTTGAATCGTCGTAGCGGTCGCAAAATTGCGGACGCGATCCAATTTTTGTGAATCGTAAATAAAATATTCTAGCGGCTTGTTGTCATATAGTTCATTAAAGTGCTCTCTTGTGATTTGCAGCGATTTATAAACTCCTTCGCGGATGGCAACAGACGGGACAACGATGACAAACTTTGTAAAACCGTAATGTTTATTTAATTCATAAATTGTTCGCAAATAAACGTACGTTTTCCCTGTTCCTGTTTCCATCTCGATCGTAAAATTCATACCGTCTAACTTCTCGCTGCGCGGCAAGCCGTTTTTCAATTGAACGTCTTGAACGTTTTTTAACATTTCATCGGGCGTAAGGTCTAAACGATTTCCTATCCCGAGCGCTGTTTGAATCATTCCAGCATTTGGTCCATACGAAACGGTAAAATTCGATTGGCTCAGTTCTTGCCCGTTAAAAATTTGCACAACGGAATCAATCACTTGTTTTTGGTAGGTTAAATCCCCCTGAAACTTTAGCTTCATCTCCTACACGCTCCTTACATCATTGATTCCGTTCTTTTTCAATGTTTGAATGGCGTTTATTTTCACCGAGTCGTTTATAAAGCCCGATTCTTTAAAAATGACTTTCGGCGATAAATGCTCGGACTTATATTTCATCATTTCGTGGACAACGTCTAAATCAATATCATTTTCTAAGCATAGGAGCACCGCTCCGAACCCGACGTTGTAAATCGTTTTGCCGTTGTAGTCGATTTCTTCAATTGGTATGGTGAGCGGCAGGCCAATTTTTAATAAAATTTCATACAATAAATCTTCTTTTGTCCGGTCTTCTTTCATATTATCCTTGTAATCAAAAAGGTCTTGTTTCAAGTTTTCGAAATCTGGATCCCACATTTTAATATTTGACGAATCAAGCGTAAACACTTTAAAACCTATATCCAAATCGTTTTTTCCTGTCTCCTGAACAATCTTTTCCCCTGCGCGGCGAATGCGTTCTTTCCCGATCTCGCAAATGTTTTTATAACCGGCTTTATATGCTTCTGAATTTTCAGCAGTTGGCTCTGGCAGTTGGACCATAATGAATTTACGATTCCCACCATCTTCGGCATTTAGTTGCATCACCGCATGGGCGGTAGTGGCAGAACCGGAGAAGAAATCGAGAATAATATCTTCTTTTTCCGACGAAATAGTCAATATCTTCTTTACTAAATGAATCGGTTTAGGATGATCAAAATACGTACCTAAATTTAAAATACCCAGTTCAATAGTTCCTTGTTCATTTATTACTTCATTTTCGTTCCATAGGGATTTTGGTTTGGTTGTACTTTTTCTGGATTTTTCATAAATATTCCAATCACCGTTTTGTTTTTGTCTAGCTATAATTGTAGGGCACTCGCCCTCTAAATCACCGTCTTCCATTATCTTATTTACACTCCATCTCCAACAGCTCTCTTTCCCTTGACTATTCTTTGGATAGACCTCTACAAAATATTCACTAGTTCTCTTGAGAGATATTCGTGAATAACCGTTCTCGTCTATCATTGAGGGGGCAACATAAATAGGAAAGTAAAGATTCGGTCGATTATGTCTACCAAATTTAGGATTACGATTTCTCAATTCCCAAAGATCAAATTTACCTTTTTTATCTTCATAAGGTAAAGAGTTGTCTTCCTTCAATATTTCAGATAATGAAGACTGATCGCTTTTAGAATATACAAGTAAATATTCGTGAGTGTTTGCTATATCTTTATATGTTTGACCACGCTTATTAGACTGAACAACAATCTGAGCAAAAAAATGATCTTCCCCATAAATTTCATCCATTATCTTCTTTAAGTTAGCTTGCTCACTATCATTTATACTCACAAATATAAAGCCATCCTCCCTTAACAAATTCCTCGCTAGCTTTAACCGCGGGTACATCATATTCAACCAATCGGTATGATACCGTCCGTTTGTTTCGGTATTTGCTTTTGTTGTTTGCTGCGTCATTTCTTTGTAGTTTTTAATGTTATCGCGGAAGTCGTCTTTATAAACAAAGTCTTTTCCGGTGTTGTATGGCGGGTCGATGTAGATCATTTTAATTTTGCCAAAATATGATTTTTGCAATAGTTTCAATACTTCGAGGTTGTCCCCTTCAATATAAAGGTTTTCCGTCGTGTCCCAGTTTTTGCTTGATTGTTTGTCTGGTCTGAGCGTTCCAGTGGACGGCGTTTGCGCAAGTTTCATGGTTTGTGTCTTGCCGTGCCATGTAAATTCGTATCGCTCGTTTCTTTTTTCAATTTCTTCGCCAAGCACAAGTTTTAGTTTCTCAAAATCGATTTTTCCTTCGGTTACGACTTCTGGAAATAGCTTCTTTAATGCTTCGATGTTTGTTCGGACTAAATCCAACGATTTTCCGTCTAGCTTTTCCATCGTTTTTCCCCTTTCATTTTAATCGTTGTTTTAATTGCTCGATTTGTGTTGTTAATTCGTGAATTTTCATGTTCATTTCCACTTTGCGATTAAATTGCGTTTCTTTTTTTAGCTTTGCTTTCCACGCGGCTATTTCTGTTTCTAGTTGCTTGATTTGCGCGATCAGTTGTTGCGATTGTTCGTTTGTTGCGATATAAAACGTACCGACAGCGTTTATATGTTGAAATGCTTGGACGGCACGATGAATATCTTGATAAAACTGAAAGAAATGCGCAAATGACACGTTTTGCATATGTACAGATGCGATAAACTGCCGAATGGTTTCATTTGTTTCATCGAGCTGAAACCAAGGGGTATAAGCTTGTTGTTCTAAAACCGTTTGTGACCGATCCACTTTGTTTCGCCGCTTTATACACGTGCCCATTTGGATGTTCCCTTGTTTTTCAAACACGATGACAACCGGATTTGGAAGCGCTCCTTGAATGATCTCACCAATCGTTGAAACGTGAAAATCTTTTATTTCTTCTCTTAACCTAATGCTGATAAACATAACCCCTTCATAATGGTACTCGTCATTGATGAACGGCTGGATATTCATGTTGCTTGGCGTTAATACATACGTTAATTCGATCCGCTCCACATATTTCGTAATATAGTCTTTTTCTTTTCTGTTTAAATCCGCAAAATCATAAAACATCTTTTTATCTAATTTTTTGCGGAGCGGATGAACGCGAGAATCCAAACCAATTACTTGATAAAACGCGACTCCAGCCATCATTCTCACCCTTTGATAATAAGATAAGAAACGATTTCGAAATCTTGTAAATTTGTATTAGCGGTTGTCATTAGTTGATCTAAATTTCCTAAGCTGAAAATGTTCAACGTTGCATGCTGCTCGATTTTTCCAACAACCTCTTCCACCGCTTGCTCAAGCAGTAGTTTATATAAACCCATCTCTTTTCCATTTTTCGTTTCCTCATAAAATGCCGCATATAATTCGCTTTCTACTTCGCTTTTTCCGTGACATAGCGACCGATATAAGTCCAAAATCTTTTTCACATGGACGTGGTTGTATAATACTTCTCCATTTTCTTTCACATACACTAAGTAGTATGGATGAAGTGCGTTTTGTTCATGTGTAGTCGCAAAGTGATTGATTTGTTTCAAACAGAAAATAACCCCTGGTTGAATGTCCTCTTTCAGTTTTTCATTTTTGTTTGCTGTGATACTGAACAGCCCAAAAGGTGCTGTCTCGATCGTTTCTTTGTTTTGTTTCATAAAGTTTAATAAGTCCATGCGAAAATCATCCATCGTAAAGTCGGTTAACGAAATGTTTCCTGAAATATCTTCTAAATCAATCACTTCGTTTTGTAATTTTTCCAGTTGTTTTCTCCGATACTCAAGGTCTTTCATTTCATTGCTGTTGCTAGAAAGGACATCTTCTTCTCCGGTCGATGAAATATCGAGAATTGCCATGCGGTCTTTCACTCTGCCAACAAGGTTGATGTACTCGTCAAGTTCCATTGGCGGCCAGAAGTTCACAAGCTGAATTTGCTCATTTTTGCTTCCAATTCTGTCAATTCGGCCAAACCGTTGAATAATGCGCACCGGATTCCAATGAATATCGTAGTTAATTAAATAATCACAGTCTTGCAAGTTTTGCCCTTCTGAAATGCAGTCTGTGGCAATTAAAATGTCAATTTCTTCTGTCATATCAGGCATCAGTTTTCCCCGCTCTTTCGAAATAGGAGAGAAATGCATTAAAATGTTGTTAAAGTCCGTTTTTTGCATCGGAAACGTCGTTTTCGGCCGGTCTTTCCCTGTCACTACTGCACAGTGAAGATGAAACTCTTGCCGAATCCAGCGATGCAAATGTTCATATAAGTATTTTGCTGTATCGGCAAACGCCGTAAAAATGAGTATTTTTTTATTTTGTCCATTGATTGGGTGTGCGATTTTCTGTTGAATCATCTTTTTGAGCGTCAACATTTTTTGATCGCGTCCCGGTGTCACTTGGCTAGCATAATCCAACAACTTTTGTAGAATGGTACGATCATATAGTAAATCTTGCTTCCAACGGATACGATCGATATCACGCAGGGCAATTTTCACTTTTGCCCCGACAAATGCTTCTTCCATTTCATCATCTTCCATGTCAATATCATCGAAATCGCCAATGTTAGCAGCTTCGTTCTCAATTTTAGACAAATGGGCATCGATTTGTTCGATAATGCTTTGTAATGTTAGCGAGAAAGAGTAGACGCTGCTTTCCAAACGCTTCAATAAGTTTGTTTTCATTAAATAGACGAGGTTGTTTTCACGGTCTGTTTGTCTCAATACACGTCCATTCGCGACTTTCGTATCATATTTTTCATGATAAAACGCTTGCTTGTGCGGCAAAATGTATTTCATCGGCGAATAAAGCGCAAACCGCAAACGCAAAATGTCATTATTGATGACAGAAAGCGGTGGAAATTCATGTTTTGCATCAATCGTTTCTTTTATATTGATCGGTTTTAAGCGTTGAGGGAATTTCCCAATCGCGTTTACATTATAATATTTTTCAATATGGCGACGCGAGCGAGCAATCGTTAAAGAATCAAGCAACGTAAAATAGTCCCAGCTTAACATATCTAATAGCCGTTCTGTCGTCCGTTCTTCTTCAGGTAAGCTGCTCCATTTTTTAAACTGTGACTGCGCACGGCGAATCGTTTGATTGATGCTTTTAATATTCGCTTTTTCTGCTAGTGCTTTATCATTTCCTTCCGTGATGAAAGCAATTTGGTTTTTTAAATCGTCTAGTTTGTTGTTGACAGGGGTGGCGGAAAGCATGAGCACCTTTGTTTTCACGCCCGCTTTAATAATATCGTTCATTAGACGTGAGTAGCGGGTAATATGGCTTTTCCGCGGGTCATTGTTACGAAAATTGTGCGATTCATCAATGACGACTAAATCGTAATTTCCCCAGTTAACGTATTCTAAATTGATATTCCCGCTATATCCACTTTTACGCGATAAATCGGTATGATTCAGTAAATCATAAGAGAAGCGATCTTCTAGCAAAATATTTCGCTTGTCATTCGCACGATAAATTTCCCAGTTTTCTCGCAGTTTTTTTGGTGCAAGCACAAGGACGCGATGATTCCGCAATTCATAATATTTAATAACCGCCAATGCTTCAAATGTTTTTCCTAATCCGACACTATCAGCAATAATACACCCTCCGTACGTTTCAATTTTATTGATTGCACCAATCACACCATCGCGTTGAAAATCATAGAGTTTGTTCCAAATAATCGTATTTTCAAATCCTGTTTTCGTTTGTAATGTGCTATAATCACGTGTTTCTTGCAGAAAGTCTTTAAAAAGATTGTAAAGCGTAACAAAATAAATAAATTCGGGCGGATATTCTCGGTACAATCCCTCTAATCGCCGCAAAATCTGTTCCTTGACATCTTGCAATGCATACTCGTTTTTCCAAATATCTTCAAATTGACGTAATAATTCAATATTCTCTTTTTCATCATCTGTAATCGTGTTAATATACATGTTGGACGAGTTGCTGTAACCTAGTCCTGGGCTTGAAAAAGGAGCTCCTCCAACTAATCCGATTTGCTTTCCATCTTTATTTTGAACATGGTATAGCCCACCTTCAATTTTGCGCGTAGTAACCGATTTTATTTTCGCTTTTTGCTTCAACCATTTCGCAAACTCTTTTGCTATGTACGCTTGATTTAGATCTGTTTTATATTTTTGTTCTTCTTCCACGCCATACAATAACGCTTCATTTTTTGCGATTTTCTCTTTCGCTAAATAGTCTCCTTGCACAAATGCCGGTTCTGTAAAAATAAAGCGAAATTCTTCAATTTGTGAAAGCTCCTTTTTTAACTCTACAAAAGCATATAGCGTAAAATGAGCTGCCGCAACAGAAAGTTTGCTCCCTTTTTGAATATGCTTTTTGAGCACATCCCCCACTAAACCACGCTGTTTATTATCAATCATTCCTTTTGACATGTAACATCCGAACTCCTTTATTAGTCATAACTACCATTCGTTTCGACATAGTTTTATTGTATCAAAATAAAGATGACAAAAACTGTCGAAATTAGTCGGAAACGTGCATAAATACGAGAAAAAGCGTAAACGTCAAATAGCCCCCACCTTTTTGAAGGCCGAGGCTAAAGGTATTATTGAGTTAGTTGATGAAAAGCAATACATGAAACAGGAAGTGTTTTAGACCAAGGAAGTACTTGATCCAATGCATGACTATCTGATACATCCATATTGGGAAGTTGCTCAAAAAGATAGCGAAGATAGTAATGCGGATGTAGTCGATTCGCTATCGCTGTCTCTACCACGCTGTAAATGATGGCACTCGCCCGAGCACCTTGTGGTATATTTGCGAAAAGCCAATTTTTCCTTCCAATCACGACAAGTTTGATAGATCGCTCACTGCGATTATTATCGATCTGCAGTCGCCCATCCTCTAAAAAGGCCACTAACTTATCCCATTGATTCAGACAGTATGCAATGGCTTACTCATGATCCTCTTTTAATACGATGGATAAAGTCCTTGTTGATCAACCTCCGATCATCTACAGTATCCAACAGTTCATCGTGCGGGCGAATGTCGTCGCTTTCATCAGAATAATAGAGAGTAATATGCACTCCTTCTGATTGTGCAATTTGCAACGCTGGCAAAAAGTCGCTATCCCCTGTTAAAAGAGCTGCATGCGTAATCAGTTTTTTCGTACTATGCATAACTAAGTCTGTCGCTAGCATAACATCGACACGCTTTTGCTCAAACACCGGAAAACCGCGATCATCAATACCGCGAAATGCAAGTTTTCCTTCTCGAACAGTGAAGTTTTCTAGCCTGTTTAATCTTTTGAAAAAACTTTGAGCATTGGAGAAATACTCTTTTTCCTCTGAAGATGGATTTGGAGATTGATAAGGGAGACAGTGATAGTAGTACGTTCTCAGAAGCAAGTGGTCGTTAGCCATAGCTGCAGCAAGCTTACCGTAATCAATTTTTGCTTTTCCGTGCCATTTCAATACGTTGTCAAGATACCCGCCATCAATAAATAAGGCGATTCGTGAATTCAAAAACATCCCTCCTCACATGAAAAGCAAAAGGAGCGACACGATGCCGCTCCCCTCTTGACCTGCCATCCATATGAACGACAGCGTTTATTCTACGTACAATTATACAACAAAAACACGACATGTCAACACACACCATCTTTGTAACGTTACGAGCTCGCCGATTGCATAGTGGTAAAATAAAAATCCATAGCCACTCCCGCTATGGATCCATTCCACAAAACTTCAGGAAAATTTTCACTCTCGTATCTCCAATAAGGACGATAGTTGCTTGTTCCATCCTCTCAAAGTTTTGCGCTATTTTCTACTACACCGTAACGGCTAACTCCATATCATGCACCATGTCTCGCTGAAGTTTTTTCATTGTTGGCGTCAGCGTTCCGTGTACATAAACGTTTACTTTTAACTGCGGATTAGCATTTGGGTGAATAAATTGGATATTTGCTTTATATGTTCCACCACTTTCTTCAATAAGCCGAAACATAAATTCGCTATAAAAAGCGGGGACGTAGCCCAATTTTTCACCTTGTTTCGTCAATACGACAACCGCTTTTGGATCTTGTTTATTTGTCGGCTCTAGTTGAAACATCACGTCATCCCCCACTTGCAAGCGTTCAAGTACTCGCTCCCCTTCGTAATATCCCCATCCAGCAACGTGAAACTCAAAGTCGAATTCATTTCTGTACACATAAATAGGCGGGACGAATTCATACGTATCAGTCGCAAGTCTTCCACCAGTCGCACGCAATAAATCCATATTTGTATAATCATTGGATAAGCCATGCGCCCGTAGAATTTCTTGAAAATCTGGACGACGACGATCGGGTAACCGTCGTTCAAAAGGGCCAAACAAACGATCAGATACATAAACTTTATCCATATCCGGAAAAGATATATGGAGGCGATATCCATTTTTCAATGCTTCAATAATCCCTCTTCTCTGTGCGTGTTTCTCATAATAAAACATATATTTCCCTTCAAGATGAACTAAATTGCCTACATGATACCGCTGACAAGTACGTTCGTTCTGCCAAATAAGCCAAAGTACAAAAGGTCGACTCATCCTTTCACCTCCATATACCATTTGATCAACCATTGTTTGCGATGCAGTAGTAATTTTGATACCCACCGCTTGTAAATATCATTCATACAACTGTCTGGAATTTCATTCAGAACAATAGCAATTGTTCTTTCATCTACGTTGCTGATTCGTTCTATAATCTCTTGTATTTCCTTAGGATATAGCCCATAAATAAAACTTAACAACTCCTTATACTTAGGTTTCTTTTTACTCGGCAATCCAATCAAAGAATGTCTCCCAAATAAAAAACACCCCCCCTTACTTCGTCATCCGCACTAAAAATCCTGCTATATGTATAACATGCAAAAAGCACCAGGCTCCCCTGGTGCTCTGGTGCTAGCAACATGTTTGTTGGTCTTCTTTCCCTTCGCAGCAATCTTCCTTTTCTTCACAACAATCCTCTTTCTCCTCGCAGCATGCGTCGTCTTTGACCTCAATAATTTGCACATCGCAACAACCTTTTTCTTTTTTCTCAAACAATTTTTTAAACATACGAATCTCCTCCATGTTTTATAGGTATTGTCAAAAGTTTTAAAGACATACCCTAAGTTTTTATTGATTTTATGCGGTTTTCGACAAAAAAAGCTTGCCACCCCTGCTGTTTTTGGTACGATTGAGGTAACCACACACCCAATCCAAACAAAGGAGTGACAAGCTTGTTACCTCAATTATTAATCAAATGTCTTCAAATAATCAAGACCCAATATCAAATCGTTTGAGTCAAGACTTTGTGGGAGATTTTTTTCTCGACCGATTTTATTGGTTATATATGGTTTTATAGGCTTGTTTCATGTAAGCGCTTTTATCCTCTCTTATCCTGTAGGTATGTGCCTATATCTGTGTTTTTAAAAACCTTTCAATGCTTGTAATACCTCGTAAATCGGTGTTCCTGAAGACTGACGGAAATACGGAATGTTGTCCCGAATCACTTCCTTCATTCGAGATGAGACGCGTTTCATTGCCTTTTTCACGATCGTTTCTCGTTTCGTTTCTTCTCGTTCTTCCACGCCATACATCACCCCACGGCGTGTCCGAATGAGTAACGTATCTTTTATCGCGGCGATCGCTCGCAACATTGCTTCAATCCCTGCATCTTTCCAACTTCGACCGTTTTTACTTCGTTTCGCAAACACATGCATCGTTCCTTCCGCACTCCCCATCGCTCTCATGTTTGTCGTGTCGATCCCTTTTTCCTTCAGCCATATGCGATAGTCACGCAAACATCCTGGCATCTCCTCGATTCGACGAACAAGCGCCTCGAGTTGCTTTTCCTTCTCCTCATGTTCTAGCGTACCGATGGCACTTGTGAGTTCTCGCAACACACCCTCTTCATCCCATGATGCGAATTTCTTTCGAATCACCCGATATCTTGCATGACCTCGGAACAATTGACGAATCTCTCTCGCCACATGGAACCGATCGAGTTGAAAGTACCCTC
>NZ_RXXX01000034.1:0-31346 GCF_011006755.1 Anoxybacillus sp. MB8 | reverse complement strand
AAAAGCGCTTACATATAACGATTTTATAAAACCATATATAACCAAAAAAATCGGTCGAGAAAAAAATCTCCCACAAAGTCTTGACTCAAACGGAGGACATCATCATGGTGGTGGCTTTGCGTTAATTGTTGTATTGTTTATTTTGCTAATTATTGTTGGCAGTGCTTATATTGGTGGCTGGGGTTATTAATTAACAATAGAGGGGGAAATACGTGATGTACGGATATGGCTATGGATACGGTTACGGTTATCCAGGATACGGAAAAACATTTGTGCTTATCGTCGTATTATTTATTTTGTTAATTATCGTCGGTGCGGCTTGGTGCTAAAAAGCAAGAGGGATTTCCCTCTTGCTTTTATGCATGTTTCCATTTTTGGATTAGTCGTATGAACAATAGTATGGCGCCGGAAGCTAAACCAGCAATAAGACCGAGCCAATACCCAAACGGCCCGGCGGTTGTATAGTGAGTGAAGACGTATCCAACCGGTAAACCAATTAACCAATACGATACGAGTGCAATAAAAAATGGAAAGCGAACGTCTTTGTATCCACGTAATGCCCCTTGAATAGGTGCTGCAACGGCATCAGAGAATTGGAAAAATAAAACGTATAACAAAAAACGCTTCGTCCATTGTAAAACAAGTGCATCATTCGTATATAAGGAAGCAATCGCTTCTCGAAATAGCAATAGGACGATAGAGACAACAATAGCCATCATCACAGCAGAACAAATACCAATCATACAGTAACGTTTCGCATGTTCTAAGCGTTTCGCTCCTACTTCAAAGCCAACAATAATGGTTAAAGTAAGGGAAACGCTTAGTGGAATCATATATAGAAGGGAAGCGAAGTTTAGCGCAGCTTGATGAGCTGCGATCGTTGCTGTTCCAAATTGACTCATCAACAACGTAACAGCCGAGAAAATGCTCGTTTCAAAAAAGATAGCTAATCCAATTGGTGTGCCGATCAAAAATAATTGTTTCCAAATAGAAAATGATATCGGATGCAGCTTTTTTAGTATATTGTATGTGGCGAAAGGTTTATGAATGCGAACGAGCAAAAATGCACATAACAATAAGCACCAATACGTTATGCTTGTAGCGTATCCCGCCCCTACTCCACCGAATGCAGGGATACCCCATCGTCCGAAAATGAATATATCATTCAATAAAATGTTTAATGGCAACGAGCATAGCGTTAACATCATTGTTACATTCGTTCGACCAAGTGCATCGATAAATGAACGAAGAACATGATAAATAAAAATCGGGACAACACCAATACATAATGCTTGTAAATATTGATAAGCAACGATTTGAACATCATGTTCGATCGGCATGTTTTCCAATAAAATAGGAACGAAAAAATAAATGAGCGTAAACACAAAGAAAGCAAAGACGGCCGCTAAGTATATCGCTTGTTCAACGGTTCGAGAAATACGCTCGTGGTCTTTCGCTCCAACCGCTTGGGAAACAATTGGGGTTAAACCGGTTAATATACCTCCGATTCCCGTAGATATAGCGACCCAAATGTTTGAGCCAATGGCTACACCTGCCAAATCAACTGCGCTATATTTCCCCGTCATTGTTACATCAAAAAAGTTCATCATATATAAGCTTATTTGCGTAAGAAAAATAGGAAATAATATATGTAAAAACTGCTTTATTTTTTCTTTTACCGTATATGTTTCTTTCATTTGCTCCTCCGAATACATGTGAAAAATATGAACAAACGATATTATAACATATCATTTTCATATATTCATGGATAATCCTCTTGCTTTTCATGTTAAGTTTTGTTACATTAAAAAAGTCGTTTTTTATTATAAACATCAGGTGAGGTGACGAGCATGCAATTATTACAAACGATTGTATCATTTTTAAACAACATATTATGGTCGTATGTTCTTATCGCTCTTTTAATTGTCGTCGGATTGTATTTTACATTCCGTACAAAATTTGTTCAATTTCGTTATTTCGGTGAAATGTTCCGTGTCATTACAGAGACGCCGGAAAAAACAGGTGCGATTTCGTCGCTCCAAGCGTTTTTCATGAGCACAGCATCTCGCGTTGGAACAGGTAACTTAGCAGGCGTTGCGTTAGCGATTTCCGTTGGCGGACCTGGTGCAGTATTTTGGATGTGGTTGATCGCTTTAATTGGTGGTGCGTCAAGCTTTGTGGAAAGCACACTCGCCCAAATTTATAAAGTGAAAGATGGAAACGGTTATCGTGGCGGTCCGGCATATTATATTGAGCAAGGATTGAAAAAACGTTGGCTCGGTATATTGTTTGCCATTTTAATTACGTTCTCATTCGGTCTTGTATTTAACTCTGTTCAAGCAAATACAATTACATTTGCATTTGAGCACGCGTTTCAAATGGATCGTACAGTGATCGGTATTGTACTTACTATTTTAACCGCCTTTATTATTTTTGGTGGTGTGCATCGTGTAGCGAAAGCATCGTCTATTATCGTTCCAGTGATGGCGAGTTTGTATTTATTGATTGCGTTTTATGTTGTCTTAACGAACATAACGGAGTTGCCAGCAGTATTTTCTTTAATTTTTAAAAATGCATTTGGTATTGAACAAGCAGTTGGTGGAGGCTTTGGTGCGGCAATTATGATGGGAATTAAGCGCGGCTTATTCTCAAATGAAGCTGGAATGGGTAGTGCGCCGAACGCAGCAGCGACAGCAGAAGTTTCCCATCCAGTAAAACAAGGTTTCATTCAAACATTAGGTGTATTTGTTGATACGTTAGTTGTTTGTAGTGCAACAGCATTTATGATTTTATTATCAGGCGATTATATGAAAGAAGGTCTTGATGGTATTACCTTGACACAAACGGCATTGAGCACACATATTGGTGAGTGGGCAAAAGGATTTGTTGCAGTGAGTGTATTTTTATTTGCATATAGTTCAATTATCGGAAACTATTATTACGGCGAAACAAATATTGAATTTATTCGTTCAAGCAAAGCGTCATTGCTCGTATATCGACTTGCGGTATTAGCTATGGTCATTTGGGGATCCATATCGAGCATTCAAATCGTTTGGGATTTAGCAGATTTATTTATGGCGTTTATGGTTATCGTGAACTTAGTTTCGATTTTCTTACTTGGTCGAGTCGCTTTCGCGGCATTACAAGACTATGTCACACAACGAAAACAAGGAAAAAATCCGGTATTTTATGCACGAAATATTGGTGTAGACCATCAAGTGCAATGTTGGAAAGAAAAACAAATTGAGTGGAAAAAAGAAGCGTAAAAATGAGGCTGCTAGATTGCAGCCTCATTTTTTGAATAAGCCGGCAATTCAATAATAAAACATGAACCATTCCCGAATTCGCTTTGAACACGCATCGAGCCTTTATGCAGTTCAATAATTTTTCGTGACAAAGATAAACCAAGACCTGTTCCTGCTGATTTTGTTGAAAAAAATGGATCGAAAACGTGATGGATAATGGTAGAAGGGATACCAGGTCCATTATCATGCACATAAATTTGAACGAGATTATTGTGCAATTTCGTTTCAATGTCTACCCGCAACGATTTTTCCGTTTTTGCTTCAATCGCATTGCGAAATAAGTTAATAAACACTTGCAACAATTGATTTTTGTCAATGTTAACAACGTATTGTTGTAGTTTTTCATCTAAATGATACGAAAGCTCTACGTTATGAAGAAGCGCTTCACTTTGTAACAAAAGATCTAAATCATGTCGAATAAATTCGTTTATTCCAATCCATTCTGCTTTTACTTCGCTCGGTTTTGCAACGTTTAAAAAATCTGTAATAATATCATTTGCTCGATCGAGTTCTGGAATGAGAAGTTGATCAATGAGAGTAACGATATGTTCAGGTAGTTGTTCTTTTAAAAACTGTAAATACCCTCTTACTGTCGTTAAAGGATTTCGAATTTCGTGAGCAATCCCGGCAGCAATCCGGCCAGCGATCGCTAGTTTCTCTGCTTCTTTTATTTGATTAAGCGATTGAAACATACTAATCACACGTTTAATCGACCCATCTTCGTTATATAAAATGCGCGTATTAATAATCCCGTAATATCGATCGAGCACTTCACAATTGTAAAGTGGCTGCTTCGTTCGCAATGTTTTTAACGTCATAATTTGTTCATCTGGGATGTTTAACAATTCGCGAATATGTTTGCCGATCATATCATCTCGGTTTACTCCAACATCGTTTGCTGCCTGTAAGTTACATAATGTAATTTTTCCTTCAGCGTCAACGAAAACAATATGATGAGAAACAAGGTCAAAAATAGGGGCTAAAAATTGTTCCACTTGTTCAAATGGATAGTCTCTTTGTAAATCAATATTCCATTGCAAAATGGGTGTTCTTTTCTCTTCCTTCTCTATTGTTTCAATCGTTGCAGAGGGAATATTTCTTTCTTTTTTTATTACTTTTCCGAGTTCATAATCAACGTATGAAAACGGAAAAGAAATGTGTTCCACAAAGCGTTTATATAACCGTATTTCTTCCTCGAGCTCATTTATTTTTTGTTTTAGTTGTTCATGACTTTCCATCCTTCTAACTCCTCATTTCACTATTCCTATGTTGAAGTTTAACGCAAAATTGACTAGTATGTAAATAAAATTTTATAAAACTATGTTCTAAATGAAAAGTGTGATAAATAACGAAACAGGAGAATAAGATGGGAAAGAATAAACGAGAAGGAGGAAGGAAAATGACACCTCAGTTTATGTCTTTCATCGATCCTTATGTTTATCAAACATTGCAAACGATTAGAGGGAAAGAAGTCATCATTGAAACGGTGCGAGGAAATGTGCAAGGCATTATTCAAGATGTGAAGCCTGATCATATTGTGTTAAAAAGTAGCGACACCCTCTTTTTTGTCCGCATCCAGCAAATCGTTTGGATTATGCCGAAATAAAAGAAGGAGGGAACTCGATGTTTACGAGAATAAACAGGCTTCAAATTGAATTGCCAAAGTCTACGTATGCGGACGCTAATGCAGCAGCGGCCGTTCAAGAGTTACTTGGTGGAAAATTTGGAGAAATGTCAACGCTAAACAATTACTTGTTTCAGTCATTCAATTTTCGGGAAAAGAAAAAATTGAAGCCTTTTTACGATTTAGTTGCAAGTATTACTGCAGAAGAATTAGGTCATGTGGAGCTCGTTACAACAGCTATAAACTTATGCTTAACAGGAACAACGCATGAAGGTGCCCCTGATATTACGCCAATGCAAAACGGAGTAGATCAACGAAATACGTATCATTTTATTGCAACTGCGCAAACAGCATTGCCAGGAGATTCGATGGGAAAATCGTGGTCAGGTGACTACGTGTTTAATAGTGGGAATTTAGTATTAGATTTATTGCACAATTTCTTTTTAGAGTGTGGGGCACGTACACATAAAATGAGAGTGTATGAGATGACCAATCATCCAGTTGCACGAGAAATGATCGGCTATTTACTTGTCCGAGGAGGCGTGCATGTCATCGCTTATGCAAAAGCACTTCAAATTGTTACAGGGGTGGATGTCACAAAAATGTTGCCGATTCCGAATTTAAGTAACGATAAATTTGATGCGGCAAAAAAGTACGAGGCGCAAGGATGGCATAGAAGACTATATACATTTAGCGAACATGATTTTCAAGATGTTAAACAAATTTGGAAAGGAACACATCCACTTGATGGAGGACAACTCGAGGTCATTCAAGGGACGCCAGCAGGTGCACCGATTCCAGATTTAGAAGCAGTGGAGGAAACATTTGCCCCCGACATTTCATACGAGGACTTTCTTGAAATTGCTAAGCGCCTTCAAAAATCAGCCGGTTTGTAAAATAAGCTATGCTATGTGCATAGCAATTTTTTTCGATCAATTTTTATAATAGAACTATGTTCTAAATAATCAATGTAAAATAAAAATAAATAACAACAAGAGACAATTGCTTGCGACTCCACAAATCAAATATAATAAAAAGGACACAAAGGAGGATGAAAACCATTGATTACGCTACAACATATTCAAGAAGCTCAACAACGAATGAAAGCGGTCGTTCATAAAACCCCTCTTGAATTTTCACAAACATTTAGTCGTTTATCGAATAATCGTGTATACATGAAGTTAGAAAATTTACAGAAAACAGGTTCATTTAAAGTACGCGGATCTTACAACAAAATTATGTTGTTAAGTGATGAAGAAAAAAGCCGGGGAGTTATCGCTGCTTCAGCGGGTAATCACGCACAAGGGGTAGCTTATTCAAGTAGGATGATTGGCATTCCGTGCACAATTGTCATGCCTAAAGGAGCACCATTAAGTAAAATTCAAGCCACGCAAAGCTATGGGGCAAATGTTATTTTACATGGGGATGTGTTTGACGAATCTTTAGAATACGCTCGAAAGCTTCAGCAGGAAACAGGTGCAACATTTGTTCATCCTTTTGACGATCCAGCTGTCATTGCTGGACAAGGAACAATCGGGCTAGAATTATTTGAACAACTAGACGATATTGACGCAGTGATTTGCCCGGTTGGAGGTGGGGGATTGCTAGCCGGTATAGCGATTGCGATGAAACAAAAAAATCCAGCTATTCGTGTATACGGTGTAGAATCTGCGGCTTGCGCGAGCACAACAGCAGCTAAAAAAAACAATCAACCGATTGTCATTACGCCATCCAATACGATTGCGGACGGCATTGCTGTGAAACGAATTGGAGATTTAACTTTTTCATACATACAAAAATATGTTGATGATATTGTTTGTGTAGAAGAAACAGATATTTCACGGACGATGTTATATTTGCTCGAGCGAAATAAATTGCTTGTTGAAGGGTCTGCGGCTTGCTCACTAGCAGCTTTATTGTATAAAAAAATCCCGCTTGAAGGAAAAAATGTTGTAGCCATTTTAAGTGGCGGAAATGTCGATGTCACACTCATTTCACGAATTATTGAACGAGGGCTCGTTGAATCAGGACGATTCGTCACATTTTCGACAGTCATTTCTGACAAACCAGGACAGTTAAATAAATTGTTGCGAATTATTGCAGATTTAGAAGCGAACGTCATGTCCATTGATCATCAACGGATGGGCACAAATGTTCTTCCAGGGCAAGCAGAAATTCGATTCTCCCTTGAAACAAAAAATAGCGAGCATATTGATCAAATTCAGCGTGTATTGATCGAATCTGGATACATGATCCGCCGACTAGACTAAACATGTAATTTGTAAATTTTCTTCCTTTGCGTAAAACAATGCTTTTAAACTGATTTATTTTTTACTATTATTAAATTAAATAAATGATTGTCACTAAAGGTGGGGAGAATAAATGAAGCAAATAGAGTTTTTTATCGTTCCGCATCCAAGAGGACCTGTGCGAGTAGATGTATATAAAAAAAATGGATCATACGAAGCGCATGCTAAGTTTAAAGATGTGGCTACAGCGCAAGCAAGCGGAAACGATAAACATTTTGCGGTATTACAAGCGCTACATGAACTTGCTAAATTTTTAAATAAATATAAAGGATCTTGAAGGAGGAATCAATGATGATTCATTTAAACTGGCATGAAAGACCAACGATAAAAACGGTTGTATGTAACCATACCAATGCCGAAAAGTACATCGTACATAACGTGTTAACACCAGGTAGAGAGTATGAAGTAAAAAATGAAACAGATGACTTTTATTTTATTATCGATAATCGAGGCAAAGTCGGGGGATATTATAAGCATTATTTTACAGAAAAAGCGGTGTAATGCCGCTTTTTTTCATTTTCTACACAACCTTCTCAAATAAATTTCACAATTGTGTACTATACTAGCTTACGGATTGAATGAAAATAAGGGGGATCGTTAGTAATGAAAAAATGGATCGTACTGTTAATCGGTGCACTTTTCCTCGCTCTAGCAGGATGTAACAATCAAGCGGAGGAAAAGCAAGAAGAAACAAAACAAACAGAGGAAAAACAAACAGAACAAAACAAGGAACAGTCAAATGAAGAAGATGTATTTGCGAAAGCAGCAATGGCTGAACCTGATGAAAACACTGTATGTGTGTTTTGTAACATGAAAGTATATCCGAAAGAACATGAACTCGGCAAATTTACAGCGAAATCTGCGACAGAAAACGGTGACGTCTTGTTTTTTGATGACATCGGATGTTTATTTAACTATGAGCGCGATCACGGGGAAGCTGCAAAGAAATATGTACGCGATTACAACACATTAGAATGGATTGAATTACAAAACGCGACAGTGGTGAAAGCTGACATTAAGACACCGATGAACTACGGATATGCGTTTTTTGCGAAGAAAGAAGACGCTGAAAAATTTGTAAGCGAACAACCGAATGCAACGATTGTATCTTGGGAAGATGTTGATCAAGTTGCTCATGAGCGTTATATGAAAAAGAAACAAATGATGCAAAATAAAAATGATGGACAAGGTCACGGTCATGGCGACAATATGCAACAAGATGGTCATCAAGATGGAAATATGAACAACGATGGACACAGCCATAATTAAAAAGCTGCCTTTCTGGCGGCTTTTTTATTTTTTTAGAAACTATTTACAACAACCGTATTATTTAATATAATACACTTATTACAGTTAGTACGGAAAAGAAAGGGGGGACGATATGTTTGATCTTGATTTACGAAGCCGAAAACCGATTTATGAACAACTGATCGAAAAAATGAAAGAAATGATTATTCACGATGTTCTGAAACCGAATGAGCAACTGCCATCTGTTCGTTTGCTCGCTAAACAGTTAACCATTAATCCAAATACGATTCAAAAAGCATATCGAGAATTAGAAAGAGAAGGGTACATTTACTCTATTCCCGGGAAAGGGAGTTTTGTTGCTAATAAAAAAGAGGCGATTTACGATGAAAAAGTAAAACAGCTAGAAGAAAGTATATTCAAACTATGTCAAGAAGCATTTTATATCGGGGTAAAAAAAGAGCAAATTTTTTCGATTGTTGAACGCGCAGAACGTGCGATGCGAGGAGGAGAGGAACTTGATTCAAATTAATCATGTAAGCAAGCGATTTGGAGAATTAGAGGCGATTAAAGATGTAACATTTTCCGTCCCAAAAGGGTCGATCTATGGGTTACTTGGATCAAATGGTGCTGGAAAAACAACGCTGATGAAAATGATTGCAGGTATTTATAAACAAGACAAAGGAACGATTACTATTGATGGTGAGCCAATTTTCGAAAACATTAAGCAAAAAGAACGAATCATTTTTTTACCTGATGCACTCTATTTCTTCCCACATACAACAATTCGACAAATGGCTGACTTTTATCGTCATATATATCCAAAATGGAGCGAAGAACGTTTCCGCAACATGCAAGAACTATTCCCAATTGACGTAAACAAAAAAATTCACCGCATGTCAAAAGGAATGCAGCGACAAGTTGCATTTTGGTTAGCATTTTCTACTATGCCCGATGTGCTTATTTTAGACGAACCACTTGATGGACTAGATGCTGTCATGAGACAAAAAGTGAAAAACATTTTATTTCAGGACGTAGCAGAAAGAGAAATGACCGTTGTTATTTCTTCGCACAACTTATTTGAAGTAGAAGATTTATGTGACCGTATTGGCATGTTACACCACGGTTCGCTCATCATTGAAAAAGAGCTAGATAACTTGAAAACAAACATTCATAAAGTGCAGGTAGCGTTCCAAGGACAAATTCCTTTTTCTTTTCTACAACATATAGATGTCGTTTACCAAGAACAACGTGGTAGCGTTTTACTTTGTATCGTTCGTGGGGAAGAAGAACAAATCATTGCACATATTCAGAAACATGAGCCAATTTTGTTTGATTTATTACCATTAACGTTAGAAGAAATATTTATTTATGAAATGGGGGAACAAGGATATGCCATTGAAAACATTCTTGTTTAATCGTGGAATATTTACTCAAATTGTTCGCAACGTTGGATGGGTCTCGCTTATTTATCTCGTCGGTTTACTTTTTACTTTGCCTATTCATATTTTTATGATGAGCGAAAACAAAGATTGGCTTATACATCATCAAACAGGGCGCATATTTGATATTGGAAGTGTCATTCAGTTTTCGCTTATGTTCACACTTCCCATTTTGCTCGCTATTTTTTTATTTCGTTATATGCAAGTGAAGCGATCAGCTGACCACATGCATAGTCTACCAATTAAACGGGAGGTGCTATTTCTTCAACATATTGTTGTTGGAATGATTATTTTAATCGTACCCGTCGCAGTCATTGCAGTATGTTTAATCATGATGAAACCATTCCTTCCGATTTCTTTATATTCATTTAAACATGTAGCTATTTGGTTTGTTAGTACCGTTTCAATGAATTTATTATTATTTTCTGGAGCCGTGTTTGTTGGGATGCTTACTGGCATGTCCATTTTGCAAGGCATGTTCGCTTACATTCTCTTTTTCTTCCCTGCTGGAATATTTATTCTACTTATATTTAATTTGAAATATTTTTTGTACGGCTTTGCATACGAATATTATTTATCTTCTAGCTTGAATGAAATAGTTCCTTTTATTCAGGCACTAAATTGGTCGACAAAACAAATCCAACCGCTCGAAATATTGATATATACTGTGCTGACTTTTATGTTTTATGGACTTAGTATATGGTTGTACAAAAAACGACATATTGAAATGGCAACAGATGCGATTGTCTTTCGCCCACTCCGCCCGGTATTTACATACGGTTTCACGTTTTGTGTCATGCTTGTCGGTGGAGCATATTTTGGACAGATGCAGCAAAAGATGAGTTGGGTGATTTTTGGATACGTATCTTCATCATTATTTGGTTACATCATCGCCCGCATGATTTTAGCAAAAACGTGGCGTGTATTTAGTCGTTGGAAAGAATACGTGGGATATGTGGTATTTATGAGTATCGTTGGTTTATTATTTACATTTGATCTATTTGGATATAAGACGTACCAACCGTCATTAAACGAAATTGAACGAGCATATTTCGGTGACCACATATACTTTTTTGAAAACGATGAAATAGACGAGGAAAATGCCTTTTACTACGAAAAGGAAAATATTAGAAATATTTATTTATTTCATCAACACCTTATTGAACAACGAACATATCCAGTCAACGATAGACGGAACGTTGTTATCGGCTATGACTTAAAAAATGGAGAACGAATCGTTCGCGAATATACTGTTCCAACGAATTTATACAATCAATTTTATAAGCCGATTTTTAATTCCATTGAGTTCAAAAAGAATCATTATCCGATTTTACGTAAGACGAATTTTAAAGACGTCTTACAAATCAGAATTGGTTCAGAAGATAAAGTCGTTCGCTTGCAAGATCGTGATGATATTGAATCATTTTTAGCAGTCTTACAACAACAACTTTTACACGAAACATTTGATGAAACAACAATAAATCGCAGTTGGGGTACAATTAGCATTTTGTATGAAAAATACGAAGAACAAGGAATAGAGTGGAGAAAATCGTACCATCTCGTTGAACAATGGCTACAAGATCGCGGTTTATTACAACAAGCGAGAGTGACAGCGGATGATATTGCTGAAATCAAAATTATTAAAAACACAAAACAAGTTCCACAGTATGAGTGGACACCTGAAATGATTGAGCGAGAAAAAGCAAAAATGGTCGTTCATGATAAAGTGAAAATTGAACAATGCTTACAAATGGCTACTTGGGGAGAGGAAGATTATATTTTAGGTATTTACTATAAAAATGGCCGTATTGACATTCAGTCATTTTCAAAACATTTTGTTCCTCCATTCGTTCATTAAAAGACCTGCACGTTCAGGTCTTTTTCTTTGTTGGCAAACGAGGGGGATATTCGATAATATATTGTTGTTCATGATAAAAAATAGAGAGGTTGACTAGCTGTGAGAAAAATTGAACTGTTAGCGCCAGCGGGAGATTGGGATTGTCTTCGTGCTGCTGTTGCCAATGGAGCAGACGCAGTTTATTTTGGTGTGGATAAATATAATGCACGTGTACGGGCGAAAAACTTTCGTATGGAAGAATTAAAAGATGTGATGGCTTATTTGCATAAATACAATGTGCGTGGATATGTTACTTTTAATATTTTAGTGTTTGAAAATGAGCTAGAAGAAGCAAAGCAGCTCGTTGAAGCATGTATAGATGCAGGAGTAGATGCACTGATCGTCCAAGATTTAGGACTTGTTAAACTCATCCGCGATTTGTCGCCTGATTTTCCGATTCACGGATCAACACAAATGACTGTTACATCTCCAGAAGCTGTTGAATTTCTAAATCCTTACCACTTAGAAGTCGTTGTACTTGGTCGCGAAAATAATTTAACACACATTCAAAAAATTGCTGAGAAAACGAACGTTCCTTTAGAAGTATTTGTTCACGGAGCACTTTGTGTATCATATTCTGGGCAATGTTTGACGTCAGAAATGTGGGGTGGGCGTTCAGCCAATCGTGGAGAATGCGCCCAAGCTTGTCGCCTTCCATACGATTTAATCGTTGATGGCGAGCAAAAAGAAATGGGAAACGTCGCTTATTTACTTTCACCAAAAGACTTAGCTGCTCTTGATCTCGTTCCAGAACTTATCGAAGCAGGGGTAAGCACGTTTAAAATCGAAGGGCGATTAAAGTCACCAGAATATGTAGCAAATGTTGTCAGCAAATACCGAAAAGCTATTGATGAATATTTAGCAGGACGCCATTATACTCCTTCAACAGAGGAAATACGTGAACTACAACAAAGCTTTAGTCGAGGATTTACACATGGCTTTTTAAAAGGAACGAACAACAAACAGCTTGTTGATGGAACGTTTCCGAAAAGCCGTGGTGTATTTCTTGGAACGGTCAAAAAAGTATTAAAAGACGGTGTTTTATGCGAACTGCAAGCTCCGTTAAAACGTGGGGATGGCATCGTATTTGATGCAGGACGTCCAGAAGAAAAAGAAGAAGGCGGCCGCGTATACGATTTACGAAAACACGGAAAAAAAGTGGAAGGGGAAGTGGAAAAAGGTCTTGTTGAAATTGTCCCTGGCCGACATGACGTCAATTTAACGCGCGTGCGTGTAGGAAATCGCATTTGGAAAACGAGCGACCAAGAGCTTGATCGTCGTTTGCGTAAAACATTTGAAACCGAGCGACCATATCAGTTGTTTCCGCTAACTGTGCATGTGTACGGTGAAGCAGGAAAACCGCTCATTTCAACATGGCGCGATGAAACGACAGGCAATGAAGTAATCGTTCAATCTGAGCAAATGTTAGATGTTGCACAAAAGCGACCGCTCACATTAGATTTTATAAAAGAGCAATTCGGGAGATTAGGCGGAACGATTTTTGAATTAAAAGACGTTTATATGCATATGACAGACAATGTTATTCTTCCGGTTAAAGAATTAAACCGAATAAGAAGACAAGCCGTGGAACAGCTTATTGAAAAACGACAACGTCCGCGGCTATACATCAAGCAAGCCGTTGATTTAACATCTTCTTACCGACAAAAACAACGAGCAGAGAACCCTTCTTTAATGGCGCTTTGTCGTACGCTCGAACAAGTCGAAGCGGCATGTCATACAGATGTAGACATGGTGTATGCCGATTTCGAATTTACAACCGATTATCCGAAAGCTGTGCAGATTGCACGAACAACAAACAAACCGATCGCTTTAGCTACCCCGCGCATTCATATGCCTGGGGAAAATGGAATTTTAAGAGGGATTTTAAAAGCTGAGCCAGATGCCATTTTAGTTCGTAGTTTAGGAGCGGTGCAGTATTATACGAATCAATCAATAGAACAAACGTTAATCGGAGATTTTTCGCTTAACATCTCAAACCATCTGGCTGCACAGTTGTTTTTATCTCGAGGGCTCGATCGAATCACCCCTTCATACGATTTAAATATTCAACAAATGATTGATTTACTTGAAGCAGCACCAACAGAACATATCGAAATGGTTATTCACCAACATTTACCGATGTTTCACACTGAACATTGTGTATACTGTACATTTTTAAGTGAAGGAACCGATTTTACGAACTGTGGACGTCCATGCGAAAAACATCGTGTATCGTTGCGTGACCGTATTGGCATGCTTCATCCTGTTCGTGTGGATATCGGCTGCCGAAATACAGTGTACAATGCCATTGAACAATCTGGGGCAGAATATATTCCACACTTTTTATCCCTTGGTGTTCGCTCGTATCGTGTCGAGTTTTTGGAAGAGTCAGCGAAAAAAGTAGAAGAAGTCATCACATTATATCGCGAAGCGCTCGAAGGCAAACGGAGCGGAACAAGCGTATGGCGCACGTTAAAAGCCATTAATCAACTCGGCGTGACACGAGGACAACTCATCAAAAAATAAGCGGGCTCAAGCTCGCTTATTTTTTGTTATTTGTACATTTTGCTATAATAGTAAATGAACGAAAAAAGAAAGGGTGATTTGTATGCCAGCTGTTGAATCAAATATGTTTCCACTAGGAGAGAAAGCTCCATCGTTTGAACTTGTCAACGTGGTCAATGGACAAATCGTTCGGTTAGAAGACGTCAAATCAGACATTGCAACAGTAATCATGTTCATTTGCAATCATTGCCCATTTGTTAAACATGTTCAAGGGGAGCTTGTCCGTCTCGCCAACGATTATCTACCAAAAGGGATTTCATTTATTGCCATTAATTCGAATGATGTAGAAAAATATCCAGACGATTCGCCAGAAAAAATGAAAGAGGTAGCTGAACAATTTGGATATCCGTTTCCATACTTATTTGACGAAACACAAGAAGTAGCAAAAGCATATCAAGCTGCATGCACGCCAGACTTTTACATATTCAACGGTGCATTACAATGTGTTTACCGTGGTCAACTCGATGATTCACGACCAAGTAACGGAATCCCAGTGACTGGATCTTCTATTCGTACAGCTTTAGATGCATTGCTTTTAGGGAAACCTGTTCCGAAAGAACAGAAGCCAAGCATCGGTTGCAGCATCAAATGGAAAGAAAAATAAAAAAAACATTTGACATTTTTATTTCAAGCCTATATACTTAAGAAGTACCATTTCGTTCGTTATATCAATGATCGTTATAAGCTGCACCTTTGTCAGGTTCATCTTATAAGGACTTGACGAAAGTGTAGCTTTTGTTTTATGAGTAATGAAACGGTGGTCAATTTTTAAAATTGTTTTGGAGGAATTTCACATGAACACAGGTAAAGTAAAATGGTTTAACGCAGAAAAAGGTTTTGGATTCATTGAGACGGACGGAGGTACAGACGTATTCGTTCACTTCACAGCGATCCAAGGTACTGGATTCAAAACGTTGGAAGAAGGCGAAAAAGTAACATTTGACATCGTGAATGGCAACCGTGGGCCGCAAGCGGCAAACGTCCAAAAAGCATAAATAGTCAAACGTACGGGATCTCGCTTTTCGTGAGATCCCGTTTTTATATGCAACGAAACAAATTCTCACTGGCGCAGCTTCGGAGCTGCAAGGACGGAAGAGAGGTAGGGTTTCCGTCGTTTTTGTTTGTTCAACACGCTCATATCAAGAGTGTGTTTTTTTTTAAAAAAGATAAGAAAGTATAAAATTTTGAATTGATGTCTAGCTCCAAGCGCCATCGGCTCGAGTCGCTCCGCCCCACACTGCGGCGGCGACAGCCTCCTCGGTGGGGCTTGTGCGCTCTTCGCCGATAGGCGGCGCTTTGCGCTTTTCTTAATAAAAATACAGAAAATTTGATAAAAAACTATTGAAAAATGATGAATGATTCCATATAATAAACTCATGTTATAAAAATATACATAAGAATGTGAGGTAATGTGACATGAGTGAACTACTCGTCTCTGAACAAACAAACACTTCGACGCTTGAACAAATTAAAGAAATCATCAAACAAAAACATGTTGAACTATTACATTTACAATTTGTTGATATTGAAGGTGTTTTAAAGCACGTCACAGTGACAGCGGAACAACTAGATGATGTAGTAGAAGGAAAAATAATGTTTGATGGATCTTCTATCAAAGGTTTTTCGCCAATCAATCGCTCAGACTTATATTTACTTCCTGATTTACAAACATTTGCAGTACTACCATGGACAGTAGAAGCGGGGTATGCAGAAGCACGTTTTCTTTGCTCTGTGATGAATCCAGACGGAACGTTATTTGATGGCGATCCACGTAACGTATTGAAAAAAACAGTTGAACGAGCGAAACAAAAAGGATATACGATCTCCGTTGGTCCTGAATTAGAGTTTTTCTTGTTTAAAACAGATGAAAATGGAAATCCGACAACAACACCTCAAGATAACGGTGGCTATTTTGAGCCATCACCAAAAGATCTCGGTGAACGAGTTCGCTTAGACATTTATCGTGCATTAAAAGCAATGGGATTTACGATTGAGGCTTCGCATCATGAAGTGGCTGAAGGTCAACATGAAATTAACTTTAAATATGCGGATGCGCTTAGTTCCGCTGATAATGCAACAACATATAAATGGGTTGTAAAAACGATTGCTAAAAAATACGGATTGCATGCCACATTTATGCCAAAGCCGATTTTCGGTATTAACGGTTCAGGTATGCACGTAAACATTTCGCTATTTAAAGATGGAGAAAATGCGTTTTTTGATCCATCGGATGACAATCAATTATCTGAAACGGCATATCAATTTATTGCTGGTTTATTGCACAACGTAAAAAGTTTCGCAGCCATTACGAATCCATTAGTAAACTCATATAAACGTCTCGTCCCAGGATATGAAGCGCCTTGTTATATTGCGTGGTCGGCATCAAACCGCTCCGCATTAATTCGCATCCCTGCAAAACGAGGATTAGCAACACGCGTTGAACTTCGTTGTCCAGATCCATCTGCTAATCCGTATTTAGCGTTTGCAGTTATTGCTGAGGCAGGGCTTGATGGAGTAGAAAAAGAGCTCACTTGCCCAGCACCAATCGACGAAGATATTTTCCATATGACGAATGAACGTCGTAAAGAGCTTCGTATCGAAAACCTTCCAGGTAGTTTAGGGAAAGCGATTGAAGAATTAGAAAATGGAACGATTGGACGTCATACATTAGGCGACCATGTATTTAACGAGTATATCGCAATGAAAAAGAACGAATGGGATAGCTATCGAACAGCTGTTCATGCTTGGGAAATTGAACATTATCAAGCAAAATTTTAAAAGCGAGCGATTGTGCTCGCTTTTTTGCATGTTTTCATTATGTGTTTAAACAACAAATCGTTTATGATGATACATAGAACATAACGAAAGGGTGGTATTGTGTCTAAACGAATCATCGGGATGATTGTGGCGATTTGTGCTGCAACAACATTGCTATGGGCTATCGGCTTAATCGTCACTATTCAAGACCAATTTTTTTACGAAGCTTCCTCAGTAAAACAACCAAAGCAAACAACGTCAAACACAAAGAAAAACGATGCGCTTTCCATTGTCGCACTTGGCGATTCATTAACGCGCGGGACGGGAGATGAAACAGGAAAAGGATATGTTGGCTATGTTGTAGATGAACTAAAAAAACGGACAAATCAACATGTCCAATTCACCAATTTAGCTATTAAAGGACAACGATCTGCACAATTGATTGGCCAACTCAAACAAAAAGAAGTGCAACGTCAATTAAAAGAAGCCGACATCATTTTAATGACGATTGGAGGAAACGACTTATTTCGCGGTGGCGAAGCATTGAGAGACTTATCCACTACGCAATTAGAAAAAGAAAAAGAGAAATTTGCCCAACAGCTACGTACAATTTTTCAGCTTGTTCGCACAGTAAACAACGAAGCGCCCGTATTTTACATTGCTTTATATAATCCGTTCAATGATTTAGATAATGGGAAAGAAACATCTGCCGTTGTACGTAGTTGGAATTATGTGGCATCTGAAGTAGCAGCGGACTATCAATTCATCATTTGTGTTCCGACATATGATTTGTTTGAACTACAAGTAAACGACTATTTATATACAGATAAATTCCATCCTAATAAAGAAGGATATAAACGAATCGGTGAACGTGTTGCCTCACTTATTACGTTCACGAAAGGAGAAGAATAATGGAAGAAACGTTAGTTGTACAACATGTACGAAAAACAATCGGAAAAAAAGAAATTATTAAAGGACTTTCGTTTTCGTTAAAAAAAGGGGAAGTGTTCGGCTTCTTAGGTCCAAACGGCGCAGGAAAAACAACGACTATTCGCATGCTCGTCGGATTAATTCGACCGACATCTGGAACGATTTCAATTTGCGGCTATGATTTACAAAAACAATTTACAAAAGCGATCCAACATATAGGGTGTATCGTTGAAAACCCTGAACTTTATCCGTATTTAAGCGGTTGGGAAAATCTTGAACACTTCGCACGAATGGTTCCAGGAATTACAGCTCATCGCATTCAAGAAGTGGTTGAACTCGTCGGTCTACAAAATCGGATCCATGATCTTGTTCGTACGTATTCACTCGGCATGCGTCAACGCCTCGGTATTGCGCAAGCGCTACTTGGAAAACCGACGGTGCTTATTTTAGACGAACCAACAAACGGTTTAGATCCTGTCGGCATTCGTGAAATGAGACAGTTTATTCGCTCGCTTGCTGAAAAAGAACAGTTAAGTGTGCTCGTCTCATCGCATTTATTGAGTGAAATACAACTCATGTGTGACCGTGTGGCGATTATGTCTAAAGGAGAGATTATTCGTATTGATACGGTCGAACATTTGCTACAAGAACAAGCTCGGACATATTGGAGCGTTGATCCGGTAGATAAAGCAAAACAAATACTACAAAATGAAACGACTGTGCTTGGTGAAAAAGATGGAGCGCTCGTGACAATGTATGAATCAAACGAAACGATTGCGCGTTGCAATGCTCGTTTAATTGAAGCAGGGATATATGTCAGTGGAATTGAACGCAAACTTCCAACACTAGAAGACTTATTTATTGAATTAACGGGAGGGGAAACGATTGATTAATCTTGTATACAATGAAATGTTAAAAATTGTTCGTAAAAAACGCTTGTTTATTATCGCAGCGATCGTTGCTGTTCTCGTTAGCTTATTTACATACGCGCAATTTAAACAAATCGAAACGATTCGAGAACGGATCGGAACGACAGATTGGCGCACACAGCTACAACAACAAATCATCGACACACAAAACCGATTAAACTCAACAGGCATTTCTGAGGAATGGAAAAAGTTTCTTAAAATCCGTTTACAGCAACAACAATATTATTTAGACAACGATATTAATCCGATGGCACCGGGTGCTCCAACATTTATGCGCATGTTTATTGAAAACTCCATTGAGTTATTTTTACCGCTTCTCGTTATGGTCATTGCAGCTGATCTCGTTTCATCAGAGGCAAGTGGAGGAACAATCAAGCTGTTGTTGACACGTCCTGTGAAACGATGGAAAGTTTTAATGAGCAAATATATAGCGATGATTTTATCTACGTCGTTTATCGTATTTTCTGTCGCTCTATTATCATACGCTATCTCTGGCATTGTATTTGGATATGGTGGATGGAATTTGCCGCTTTTAACAGGATTTTCGGTTCAAGGTGAAGAACTAAATACAACAGCTGTTCATCTTATTCCGCAATGGAAATACTTACTTATTGAATTCGGGCTTGCTTTTTTTGTTTCGCTCGTCGTCGGTACGCTTACGTTTATGTTGTCCGTATTAATACGTAGTACAGCCGCGGTGATGGGAATTATGCTTGCTGCCCTTATTTCAGGTGCGATTTTATCAAGCATGGTATCATCGTGGGAGTCTGCGAAATATTTATTTATGGTAAATTTACGACTCACAAGTTATGTTAGTGGAACGGCGCCACCGATTGATGGGATGACACTTTCCTTTTCAATGACTGTGCTCGCCGTTTGGGCGCTTGGTGCACTGATCGTTTCTTTTTATGTATTTACGAAAAGGGATGTTTACTAATGAAAAAAAAGATTTATACGGTCATGGATGCATTACGACACCGAACACCAACGGTTATGGATTTCGACAAATACGCTACATATGCTGTTCTTCTTCCACTCATCCGTCAACACGATGATACATTTGTCTTATTTGAAGTGCGTTCATTTCAATTGCGTCGACAGCCAGGTGAAATTTGTTTTCCGGGTGGAAAAATGGATCCGTGTGATCAAAGTCCACAAGAAACAGCCATTCGGGAAACATGTGAAGAGTTGGGGATTGAAAAAGAACATATTACACATGTCGTTCCACTTGATTATGTGCTTTCACCGTTTGGTATGGTCATTTATCCGTTTGTTGCATTTGTGAATAACGCACACATGCAAATCAATAAAAAAGAAGTGGAAGATGTATTTACCGTCCCGTTATCTTTTTTTATTGAAACGAAACCAAAAATATATCGTGTTCAATTCGAACCAAAGCCCGAAGACGATTTCCCATTTGACGATATTCCTGGAGGAAGACAGTATAATTGGCGACCAAGGCAAATCGAAGAACATTTTTATTACTACAAAGACAAAGTCATTTGGGGATTAACCGCAAAAATTGTGTATCATTTCGTTAGACTTATTGAACAGATGAGGGGAGAATGAGTATGGGACAACCTGTTGATTTAGGATTTGGCATTTCACTTATTGATTTATATGATCTACAAACTGCCCAGCGAACAGGAGCATATGTTTTTCATGAAGAAGAAGTGACGATTATCGAAACAAGTGCGAGCCCTTCTATCCCGCATTTACTTAAAGGACTAGAAGCAATCTCTATTGATTTACACGACGTAAAAAACATTATCGTTACACATATTCATTTAGATCATGCTGGTGGGGCGGGGATGTTACTACAACATTGTCCAAATGCTCGCGTATTCGTTCATCCAAAAGGCATGCGCCATTTAGCTGACCCGTCTCGTCTCATTGCAGGGGCAAAAGCCGTTTATGGCCAATCGTTTGACGCTTTATTTGACCCGATTGTTCCAATTCCTGAAGACCGATTAATTGTAAAAGAAGATGGAGAAACGTTACAAATTGGAAAAAATCGTACACTAACGTTTCTTCATACACCGGGGCATGCGAATCACCATTTCTCTATTTATGATCAAACAAGTAACGGCATTTTTACAGGTGATACAGCCGGTGTCTTTTACCCTCAATTGCTTTCGTACGGTGTTGAGTTATACCTGCCGTCTACATCGCCAAATCAATTTGATCCCGAAGCGATGCGCACATCGATTGAAAGATTTATGACGTTACGTCCAGATCGTATATATTTTGGCCATTTTGGTATGTCAACACATACACAAGTAGTTTGGAATCAACTTCATTACTGGTTACCGCTCTTTGTGCAAATCGGTTATGATGTTGTAAATGAACAAATGAATCTATCTTTTACAGAAAAAACAGAGGCTGTGTCCAATCGTTTATTTGATCATATCCAAACATTTTTGCGCAAACAGCAAGTACCTGATGATGCCGATGTATATAAAATACTTCAGCTCGACTTACAAGTGTGTGCAATGGGTCTTGTTGACTATATAGAAAAACAAAAAAGGTAATTGACGACAAATCATGTTTTCGCTATAATTTCTTTGGCACCCCACTCATACGGAGGAGTACCCAAGTCCGGCTGAAGGGGTCGGTCTCGAAAACCGATAGGGGTGTCAAAGCCCGCGGGGGTTCGAATCCCCCCTCCTCCGCCATATCTCCTCTTTTATTCCTTCTTTGTGATCTTCAACTTTGTTTCTTTATTTCAATTGCGAGGATGTGACAATTTGAAAAAATATTATGTCGTTTGGGAAGGGGCGAAAACAGGCATTTTTTCTTCTTGGGACGAGTGTAAACCGTACGTTATTGGCGTTCCGGGGGCGAAATATCGCTCATTTCCATCGAAAGAAGAAGCAGAACAAGCATTTGCGTCTAGTCCGTTTGTAAACCGAACGAAAAAAAATAAAGCGCATGCAACAAACTATGTAGAGGAAAGCATTTGCGTAGATGCGGCATGTAGCGGAAATCCAGGATGGATGGAGTATCGAGGAGTACATACGAAAACAGGGAAAGAGTTGTTTCATGTTGGGCCGATGATCGGAACAAATAACATTGGGGAGTTTTTAGCCATTGTTCACGCATTAGCATGGTTACAACAACAAAACAAAAGTTTGCCGATTTATTCTGATTCGGCAACAGCTATCAAATGGGTAAAAGGAAAAAAGGCGAATACAACGCTCGTTCGCAACGCTGAAACAGAACGTGTCTGGCAACTTGTTGAGCGTGCTGAAGCGTGGTTGCGCACGCACCATTATACAAATGAAATTATGAAATGGGAAACCGAGCAATGGGGAGAAATTAAAGCAGATTTCGGACGAAAGTGAAAGGAGAGGGATATTAACCTTCTCCTTTTTGCATGTCATCGAGTTGTTGTTTTAGTTTTTGTTTATCCAATTGTTCACCGATGATAACAAAATGTAACGGGACATTCATTTCCTCTTTCATATAGAGCGGTGTACCGTATGCATACTGAAAGGAGTAAACTCCACTTGTATGAGTAAAACGTAAAAATCCTTTCATGCGGTAAATAGTATCAGGAAGTTGTCGTACCCAGTGTTCGAACACGTCTAAGTCAATTGGGCTTGCAAATGTATGTACGTATGTTTGAATGCGTAGTCTTTCGATGTTCATTCGCTCATGCTCGTTTCTCATCCGCTTCGATAACAAATGAATATCTTCGATTCGTACATTAGAAAACGTTGTGAAAATTGTGCGCGCTTCGCTGTTGATCGTTTGTAACTCAAACGATAATTTCGCTTGTTCATCTGGACGTAATATATCTGTCTTATTGACAATTAATACATCCGCGTGACGAACTTGTTCTTTTAACAACATTTGCAGAGGAATGGAGAGTTGTTGACGATTCACCCAACGTGTTGCGTCGATTGTCGTAATAATGCCTCCCATTTGAATGCGATCAGCAAACAATGGCGACATACACGCATCGAGCACTTCAACAGGATGAGCTACCCCTGTCGTTTCAACATAAATGACGTCTAACTCATGTTGTTGAAGAAGTGAATGAAGTTCTACTTCAAATTGATCTTGAATGGTGCAACATACACAGCCGCTTAATAATTCGCTTAACACAGCATCTTCTGAAACGGCATGCGAATCAATAGATACTTGACCGATTTCATTCATTACCACAGCCACTTTCCGTCCACGCTCTTTTTCATTTTGTAGTAGTCGCTTTAATAATGTCGTTTTACCACTTCCGAGAAATCCAGATAAGATGTATATGTCTGTATGTTTCATAAAGTTCTCCTTTCTACATGTTCTTTTTTGATCATAGTCAAAAGTAATACATAGCACAAGAAAAATATATCGTGCATCGATGGGCAATTTGCTTAGAAGAGAAAAAATGATGCATCTGTCCTTGCATACCTTTTGTTTTCTTTCATATACATATCTTTGTAATCTTTTTGGAAAAATTTTTATCATCTATTTACAAACTTATCTTATCATGTATATAATTTACTATATCCAATCATTTGAAAAGGAGGGAAGGACCATGACGACAATGACAGTAGCATATTGCACAATCGAACATCGAACAAAGAAAGACTGGTCCAACCTTCCCGTGTGAAGATCATTGATCTTTTCATAAGCGCTCACATGCCGCAAGGAAGGTACTGTTCCTTGCGGCTTTTATTTTCAATCCGCAAAGGGATCTTCTCTTGCGGATTTTTTATTGAAAGGAGGTGAGCAAGCGATGAAGTTTCATTTATTTTTCTTAACGATTTCTATTCAACGACGAATATGGACGGCTGAAGAAATAAAGCAAGAACAGCTCATTCATCAACTTGAAGAAGAGATGATGGATCGAAAATGTTCAATGTATCAATTGTTTTAATTTGGAAAACAAATACATGTTGAAGGGGGAATGAAAAATGGAACAGCAACGCTCGAAAACAAATGTGACTTGGACGGTAGATGACGATTAGTTTTACGCGACAAGAGTTGATCTTATAGATCAGCTCTTTTTTCTTTACAAAATCTTTACTTGTTCATATAAGTATATGATTATATAATGATTAACGGATGAAGGAGGGAGGTATATGTATCACGAAGAAGTTGCAAATATGTTAAAGTTACTAGGCGATAAGACTAGACTGATGATTATCAGTATATTGAACGAAACAGACTGCTGTGTATGTGAGCTTGTTGACATGTTACAAATGAGCCAGCCAGCCATTAGTCAACATTTACGAAAATTAAAAGACAACGGTTTAGTAAAAGAATCAAAAAAAGCGCAGTGGGTATTTTATTCACTAAATAAAAAACATGAGTTTTATCCAATGATGCAAAGCATTTTTGCTTATTTGCCAGATCCAAAAGAGCACATTCGTCAACTTGAGGAAAAAGGAATGCGTATGCAGTGTGAATAAAAAGAGAGGAGTGGTTTTTTGCTTTCCGTTATTCTTGCATCACTGATTTTTCTTATTACCCTCGTTTTTGTCATTTGGCAACCGCGCAATTTATCCATTGGTTGGTCTGCCTGCGGGGGCGCCTTATTAGCGTTGCTTGTTGGAGTCGTTGATTTCCAAGATGTTATAGATGTAACAAACATTGTTTGGAATGCGACGCTTGCTTTTATTGCGATCATTATCATTTCTTTAATTTTAGATGAAATTGGCTTCTTCGAATGGGCAGCGTTACATATGGCGCGTGCGGCTAAAGGAAATGGGATGAACATGTTTATATTCGTCTCTATTCTCGGCGCACTTGTGGCAGCGTTTTTCGCAAACGACGGCGCTGCACTCATCTTAACACCGATTGTATTAGCCATGGTACGTGCATTGCAGTTTGATGAACGAAACGTATTACCATTCATCTTAGCGAGTGGATTTATTGCAGACACAACATCTTTGCCACTTATTGTAAGCAATCTTGTCAATATTGTCTCTGCGGACTTCTTCCATATTAGTTTTGCTGAGTACGCATCGCGTATGATTGTGCCAAACTTTTTCTCGCTCGCAGCGAGCATCGGGGTACTTTACTTATATTTTCGAAAAGACATTCCGAAACGTTATGATTTATCGCATGTCAAACAACCATACGAAGCGATTAAAGACGTGCGCATGTTTCGATTGTCTTGGATCGTTCTTGCGGTTTTATTAGTCGGTTATTTTGTCGGTGAATTTGTAAATATCCCTGTTTCGTTTATTGCTGGTGCTGTCGCGTTATTGTTTTTATGGATGGGAAGACGTAGTCCGGCTGTACATGTGAAGCAAATATTAAAGGGGGCGCCATGGGCTGTCGTCTTTTTCTCGATCGGGATGTATGTTGTTGTCTACGGATTACGTAACGTCGGATTGACGAACATTCTAGCTGATATGATCGAAGCGGCTGCGAATCAAGGACTGTTTATGGCGACGATTGCCATGGGATTTATCGCAGCTATCTTATCATCTGTTATGAATAATATGCCAACCGTCATGATTGATGCGCTAGCGATAGCTGATACGAATACGACGGGAATCGTTCGAGAAGCGCTAATTTATGCAAATGTGATTGGCTCAGACTTAGGACCGAAAATTACACCGATCGGTTCGCTTGCCACACTTCTTTGGTTACATGTGCTTTCAACAAAAGGAGTAAAAATCACGTGGGGCACTTATTTAAAAAATGGTTTCATTTTAACCATCCCAACGTTATTTGTTACTCTCGTTGGGTTATATATATGGTTACTTATTATTCATTAAAAGGAGTCGATTGAGATGAAAAAAGTAATTTATTTCTTATGTACAGGGAACTCTTGCCGTAGCCAAATGGCAGAAGGATGGGCAAAAAAATATCTCGGTGATGAATGGGAAGTATATAGTGCTGGCATTGAGGCCCACGGTTTAAATCCAAATGCAGTCAAAGCGATGAAAGAAGTAGGGATCGATATTTCAAATCAAACATCAGACATTATCAATGAAGAGATTTTAAACAGAGCCGATTTAGTCGTTACATTATGTGGACATGCGGCTGATCATTGTCCAGTCACACCACCGCATGTCAAACGTGTTCATTGGGGATTTGACGATCCAGCAAAAGCAGAAGGAACAGAAGAAGAAAAATGGGCCGTCTTTCAACGCGTCCGTGATGAAATTGGTGCACGAATTAAACGATTTGCCGAAACAGGAGAATAAGAGGAAAAAAAAGAAGTCGGGAGGAAACGTCCTGGCTTCTTTTCTTAATATAACGAAAATATATTGTTTTCAGATAAAAAAGAGCATAAAATGATTAAAGTATAGTTTTTGTTGTTTTCCTTGTTATCCACCCTAAACGATATATATTTTACGAATAAGGGAGCGATGTTTTTGTGTCAGTAAAAAATTTAAAAACGTATATTCTTTTGTTTTTAACTGCTACGATTTGGGGTGGTGCCTTTGTTGCTGGAAAAATCGCAACGACGACTTTACATCCTGTGTCAGTTGCTTTTTTTCGCTTTTTCGGTGCTAGTTTGATTTTGTTCCCATTATTGTACTGGAAAGAACCGAATAGACCAACTCCGACGAAAAAAGATTGGATCGTGTTAGCGCTCCTCGGTTTAACGGGAGTGTTTTTATACAACATTTTCTTTTTTATAGCTACAAAATATGCACCAATTGTTAAAAGCTCATTAGTCATTGCAGTCAATGCCCCATTGATTACATTGTTGTCTGCACTATTTTTGAAGGAAAAATTGAACGGAAGAAGTATATTTGGTATGTTGCTCGCTGTATTTGGGGCTGTATATATTATTACAAACGGTCATCCGTCCGTACTTATCGAAATCGGTGTTGCTCCGATCGATCTCGTGCTAGCGGGGGCATGTCTCAGCTGGAGTACATACTCTGTTATCGGAAAAGTGGCAATGAAAACATATAGTCCACTTGCGGCAACAACGTACGCAACAGGTTTTGGAACGTTATTTTTAGCACCGTTTGCGCTATACTATACTTCTTTTACATCTGTCAAAATGAGTGGATGGGATGTGTGGTTAAGCGTTTTATACGTTGCTGTTGTCGTTTCGGCTATCAGCTTCGTTTGGTGGTATAATGGTATTCAAAAAGTAGGAGCTTCAACCGCTTCGGTTTTCATTAATGTGATGCCTATTTCTGCTACGGTGATGGGAACGATCTTTTTTAATGAACATTTATCAATGACCCATATCGTTGGAGCGGCGTTTGTATTTAGCGGTATTTTGTTTAACATTTACAGCAAACAAGAAAAAGCGATGTTCTCCCTCATCAAAAAAGGAGCGAACATATGATTCTCGTGAAAAATGATTACATTTGAGGTGTAAGGAACATGTGGAAAGGATATGGACTTATATTGTTATCGGCAACGGGATTTGCGTTTATTCCCATTTTTGCATTATACGCATACGACAGCGGTGTCACTGTGACGACCTTGTTGTTTTTACGTTTTGCATTGGCTGCGCTCTTCTTTTTTCTGTACTTATGGTTAAAAGAAAAAAACTGGAAGGTTTCGCGGTCACATTTATTGTATTTATTTTTACTAGGTGGCATTTTCTATATGATGCAATCTTCTTTTTATTTTCAGTCAGTAAAATATATTCCATCTTCACTTGCTGCCTTATTGCTGTATTTAAACCCAATATTTGTCGCCATTTTTTCGTTTTTTATTAATCAAGAAAAGCTAACAAAGCACATCATCATCGCAATTCTCATTTCTTTTTTAGGTATGTTGCTTGTATTAGGGGCACCAGAAGGAAAAATTCAGCCGCTCGGTATTGCGTTAGCCGTTGGAGCAGCGATTGTTTACTCAATCTACATTATCGTTGGAAATCAAGTGACCGCACACGTTCCACCTATTACAGCGAGTGCCTACATCGCACTCTTTGCCGCTTTGTCTTTTTTTGTTTTTGGAATTGGTTCGGGAACATTACATTTTCAATTTGACGCAAAAGGATGGCTTCCAATTATCGGAACATCGTTCGTTTCGAGCGTTTTGGCGATGCTGACGTTTTTTGCGGGAATGAATATCATCGGTCCGACAAAAGCAGCGATTTTAAGTATGATCGAACCGATCGTGACGTTTCTTCTATCAATGGTATTTTTACATGAAAGCATATCGTCTATCCAAATGATCGGGGGACTGATTGTGTTGAGTGGAGCTATGCTTGTTGTCACAACAAAAGAACTTAAGCCAAAGAAAAAATCGACCTCCATCAGTGCGTGATGGGGGTCGATTTTTTAAAATGGCAGGAATATTACCTATCGTTATCTAATTTCAATACATATGTCTTTATCGTAGCGAGGAGGATGGTTGTGAATCAAAATGTAAACTCCCCGTCGGTGGCGCTAGTGACAGGAGCCTCGAGCGGGTTTGGGCTACTCGTAAGCGTTGCACTTGCGCGCGAAGGATATCGAGTCATTGCTTCGATGCGAAACATGCAAAATAAAGAAATGCTTGCGACAGTGGCGCGTGAAGCTGGCGTGTACGATCGGATAGAAGTCATATCTCTCGATGTCACCGATTTCGCTGCGGTAGAATCGGTCATGCACGATGTCATCAATCGCTACGGACGGATTGATGTATTAGTTAACAACGCAGGGTTTGCCGTTGGCGGTTTTGTCGAGGAACTCACAATTGAAGAGTGGGAGCGCCAGTTTGCGACGAACTTTTTTGGGTTAGTTGCCGTCACAAAAGCTGTTTTGCCAATTATGCGAACGCAACGGAGCGGTAAGATTATTAACATTAGCAGCATTAGCGGGCGAGTCGGTTTTCCGGCGATGGGTCCATATGTCGCCTCGAAATTCGCTGTCGAAGGATTTAGCGAATCGCTTCGTTTAGAGATGTTGCCGTACGGAGTATATGTCGTCTTAATTGAGCCTGGGTCATTCAAAACAAACATTTGGTCGAAAGGACTGCAAGGAGTGTCCGTCCGTTCAGGTTCGCCATATGAAAAAGAAATGAAAACCATTATGCAATACGTGAATCGAGTAGCCAAAACAGCATCACCTCCTGACGAAGTCATTAGGCAAATAATCAAAGTCGTCCAATCGCCGACTCCTCGTTTGCGCTACCCCGTAGGGAGAGGGGTCACATTGACGTTAAGGCTGAAAAACTGGTTGCCGTGGAAGTGGTGGGAATGGATTGTCATGAAATCGTTTAAACAAAAATAAGTACCACTTTATTAAAATCTCTTTATCATTATTCTATGATTTTAATAAAATTGATAACCTGCAGCTACAGGAAACATACATTTGGAAGTAGGAGTTTTAAATCGTTGAAAATTGATTGACAAAACGCTTTAGAGCAAGAATTAAGCAGGAGGCGAAAGAGGTGGGGAATGTTTATTTTTTTACCGGATTTCCAGGATTTATTTCGTCGATGTTGCTTGAGGAGCTGATTGCGAAATGGGCTCCAGAAAAAATATATACATTGGTTCTGCCTTCTATGAAAGAGAAAGCGATGGCAGAAAAAGAAAGAATTTGTTCTTCCACTCATTTTCCACAGGCGAAATGGGAGATCGTCGAAGGAGATATTACGAAGTCGAACCTTTCTCTCTCAGAAAAACAACTTCACATGTTGGCACAATCGGTCACCCACGTGTTCCATCTTGCAGCTATTTACGATTTGGCCGTTCCTGAGGACATTGCTCGAATGGTCAACGTAGAGGGAACAAAACAAGTAAACGAATGGGTTTCCTTCCTTACACATTTGCAGCGTTATGTATATTTTAGCACGGCATACGTATCAGGAACGCGGCAAGGGGTGATTTTCGAGCATGAACTTGACAAAGGGCAGGCGTTTAAAAACCATTATGAAGAAACGAAATTTCTTGCAGAAGTAGCTGTACGAGAAGTAGCGCACAACGTGCCAACGACGATTATTCGCCCTGGTATTGTGGTTGGTCATTCAAAAACCGGAGAAACAATGAAATTTGATGGTTTGTACTTTATGCTCAATATGTTTGAGCGTCTGAAGTTCCTCCCTTTCATTCCTTATCTTGGAAAAGGTGAGGCACAAGGAAATTTTGTTCCGGTTGACTACATTATCGAGGCAACGCTCTATTTGGCACATACGGACGAAGCGATTGGCCAAACGTATCATTTAACCGATCCGAACCCGTACAAAATGAGAGACATTTATCGGATGATGATGACAGAATATCTCGGGAAAGAACCGAAAGGAATACTACCGCTTTGTCTTGCCAAATGGGCGATGTCGTTTTCTTTTATTCGCAAATGGTTGCACGTAGAAAAAGAAGCACTTGAATATTTCGAATGTGCGTCCGTATACGACGCAACAAATGCACGCAACACTTTAGCGAAGACAGGGATTACTTGCCCTGACTTCCGCGATGTCATTCCGGTGATGGCGCGTTATTATCGGAAACATCGGCATAACTCAACGAAACAACTGACGATTCATTAGGCATTTAACCGCGAGTTTTGTAAAGAAGGGGGAAGAGGAATGATTGTTGAGATGAAAAATGTTTCTTTGATTAGAGAAGGCCGCGTCATTTTAGATCGTCTACATTGGAAAGTGCAAGAAAACGAACAATGGGTCATTCTCGGGTTAAATGGTTCAGGAAAAACGTCGCTACTTAATATTTTATTAGGCTATGAATACCCATCAAAAGGAGAAGTTTCCGTATTAGGGCACCGATTTGGAAAAACAAATTTACCAGAACTACGCAAACATATCGGGTTTGTAAGCAGCGCGTTTGAGCGATTTCAACCTACATTAGAATCGGAAACGGTGGAAGAGGTAATTGTTAGCGGAAAATTTGCTTCGATTGGGCTGTATGAGCCTGTCACAGACGAAGACTTGCACCAAGCCGAACAATGGATGAATGTGTTTCGAATCGGTTACTTAAAAGGAAAAACGTATCGCACCTTATCGCAAGGAGAAAAAAGAAAAGTACTGATTGCTCGAGCACTAATGGCAAAGCCAAAGCTACTCATATTGGGTCAACTACCCAACGACTAAAGTCGTGGGCTTGCAACTCCCCAGAAGTGCAAGCGGACAGCATCCTCCTTCCTTCACTTGGGGTTGCATCCCTTCACTTGGGGTTGCATCAGGGCAGGTTGACGGCTACCCAACCACCAACGTCATGCGTTCGTGGTTTCTTCAACGATGTACTCAATTCCTTTTCGTTGAAGATTCATCGCACCAACTCGGTCGTCGTTTGATGTGTATTGGCATGTTTGGCAACAAAACGTGTGCGTTTTCTTATTTCGGTTTGCTTTCTCCGTATGTCCGCATTTTGGGCACGTTTGGGACGTGTATGTTGGGTCTACCGCAATCACTTTGGCTTGGTGTTTGCGTGCTTTGTACTCGATTTTTTGTCTTAAATCATAAAACGCCCAAGATA
>NZ_RXXX01000033.1:0-32987 GCF_011006755.1 Anoxybacillus sp. MB8 | reverse complement strand
AAAAAGTATGTGATGAATTTTGTCGAAAAATATTTTTTTGGCACCCCTAAGATGCCAAGAAACCTTGATATATCAACATTTCTAGAGGGAGGGGAAATCATGTTTGGAAGGACGCATTATTGTGGAAAAGTAACGGATCAAGCGATTGGGCAAACGGTTCGTTTAAAAGGATGGGTTCAAAAACGTCGTGATTTAGGGGGACTTATTTTTATTGATTTGCGCGATCGAACAGGTATCGTTCAAATTGTATTTAGTCCAGATGTATCGAAAGAAGCGTTACAAGTAGCGGAAACGATTCGTAGCGAGTACGTGTTAGACGTAGAAGGAAAAGTCGTTCAACGCGAAGAAGGACAAGTCAATCCGAATTTACCGACAGGAACAGTCGAAGTGCGTGTGACGCACGTAACGATTTTAAGTGAAGCGAAAACACCGCCATTTCCGATTTCTGATAAAACGGACGTATCTGAAGATGTTCGGTTAAAATATCGTTATTTAGATTTACGTCGCCCTGTGATGTTTCAAACGTTTCAATTGCGCCATCAAGTGACGAAAGCCATTCGCGACTTTTTAGATGAAGAAGGCTTTTTAGAAGTAGAAACGCCAATTTTAACGAAGAGCACGCCAGAAGGGGCGCGTGATTATTTAGTGCCGAGCCGCGTGCATCCAGGAGAATTTTATGCGTTGCCACAATCACCTCAAATTTTTAAACAATTATTAATGGTCGCCGGTTTTGAACGGTATTATCAAATCGCTCGTTGTTTCCGCGATGAAGATTTACGTGCCGATCGCCAACCGGAATTTACACAAGTCGATATTGAAACGTCGTTTATGAGTCAAGACGATATTTTAGCGATGGTTGAACGGATGATGGCACGTGTCATGAAAATGGCAAAAGGGATTGACATCCCTATTCCATTCCCGCGCATGTCATATGACGAAGCGATCGCACGCTTCGGTTCGGACAAGCCAGACACGCGTTTTGGACTTGAGCTTGTCGATTTATCTGAGCAAGTGAAAAATTGTGGCTTTAAAGTGTTCGCTAGCGCAGTGGAAAACGGTGGACAAGTGAAAGCGATCAATGTGAAAGGGGCGGCGGATAAATATTCGCGCAAAGATATTGATGCGTTAACGGAATATGTGGCTCGCTACGGGGCAAAAGGATTAGCATGGTTGAAAGTCGAAAACGATGGACTAAAAGGGCCAATTGCGAAGTTTTTTAACGAAGACGAGCAAAAACAAATGATGCAAACGCTTGAAGCGGAAGTCGGCGATTTGTTGTTATTTGTAGCGGATAAAAAATCCGTCGTTGCCGATTCGCTTGGCGCGTTGCGTTTAAAATTAGGAAAAGATTTAAAATTAATTGACGAATCATCGTTCCATTTCTTATGGATTACAGACTGGCCGCTTTTTGAATACGATGAAGAAGAAGGACGTTATTATGCAGCGCACCATCCGTTTACAATGCCTGTGCGCGAAGATGTGCCAAAATTTGAAACAGATCCAGCAAGCGTGCGTGCACAAGCATACGATCTTGTGTTAAACGGGTATGAGTTAGGTGGAGGATCGCTTCGTATTTTTGAACGCGACATACAAGAAAAAATGTTTAAAGCGCTTGGCTTTACTGAAGAACAAGCACGCGAACAATTTGGATTTTTGCTTGAGGCGTTTGAATACGGCACTCCTCCGCATGGCGGTATCGCGCTCGGATTAGACCGACTTGTTATGTTGCTTGCGGGCCGTTCCAACTTACGCGATACGATTGCCTTTCCGAAAACAGCAAGCGCAAGCTGTTTGTTAACAGAAGCGCCGAGCGCAGTAAGCGAAGCGCAATTAGACGAATTGCATTTGCTCGTGAAGGACGTTCAAAAAGTAGACTAAATTTGTAACGTTGCAAATGCATGCAAAGTGTGCTAACATACAAGTAACAACAAGTCCTGATGTGTTTGTCGTATCACCTATTGTTTTGACCGAACAATGTGTGATACGGGAGCCCGGGTTTTCGAGTGGCGTACATGCCTCATTTACATAAAGAGGACGTACATAAGCTTGAAACAGGGCACCCACCTGTGAGAGAGCGGGTTCAAAACAAAGGCCATCAGCGACGGCACGATTGGGACTTAAGAAACAAAAACGAATAAAGCCTTAACGTAAAGAACATGCTTTACGTTGGGGCTTTTTTTGTGCCATAATGCATGTATATCCGATTGAAATACTTACATATGGGAGGAACAATATGTTACATCAATTTTCTCGTAACGAATTAGCGATCGGGAAAGAAGGGTTAAAACGATTAAGTGAAAGTACAGTGGCTGTTCTTGGTATTGGCGGTGTCGGATCGTTTGCGGTAGAAGCGCTCGCTCGCTCAGGCGTTGGACGCCTCATTTTAATCGATAAAGACGATATTGATATTACAAATGTCAATCGCCAAATTCATGCGTTGCTATCAACTGTCGGACGTCCGAAAGTGGAAGTGATGAAAGAGCGGATCGCTGACATTAACCCAGCGTGCGAAGTCATTGCACTAAAAATGTTTTATACGGAAGAGACGTATGAACAAATTTTTTCGTACGATATTGACTATGTCATTGATGCATCAGATACGATTTCATATAAAATTCATTTAATGAAACAATGTTTAGAACGCAATATTCCAATTATTTCGAGCATGGGCGCCGCAAATAAAATGGATCCGACTCGTTTCCGCATTGCGGATATTTCAAAAACACATACAGATCCGATTGCGAAAGTGATTCGTACAAAATTACGAAAAGAAGGAATTAAAAAAGGCATCACGGTTGTTTTTTCAGATGAAAGTCCAATCGTCATTCGCGAAGATGTGCGAAAAGAAGTAGGAAACGATGAGGCGACGATTCGGAAGGCGAAAATGCCGCCGTCGTCGAATGCGTTCGTTCCATCTGTCGCTGGCCTCATCATGGCGGCATATGTCGTGCAACAATTATTAAAAGACATCCCGATCCAACGTGTTGATCAACAGTAAGCGCAAGGGGAAATCCTTTGCGCTTTTGTTGTCGCACATTATTAGTTGCAAATGAAAAAGAATTGAATTATAGTGAAAGTGTGACTGTCCGGTCGTAATAAAACGACCGTTTGGTCATATTTCAAGAAAGAAAGGAAGAGCGGGATGAATTTTTTGACGAGGTTTAGTTTAAAAAACGCAGTTGCCGTATTTATCATTTCATTTTTACTTATATTAGGCGGATTATATTCATTTTCTTCTTTAAAAGTAGATTTACTTCCAAACATTGAGTTTCCACAATTGTCTGTGGAAGTCATTTATCCGGGTGCTTCACCAGAAGATATGAATGAACAAGTGACAGCGAAGTTAGAAGAAAAGTTTAAAGCAATTGAAGGAGTAAAGAAGCTTCAAAGTTCGTCATTTGAAAGCATCGCCATTGTCAATTTAGAATTTCCGTTTAACACCGATATGGAAAAAGTTGAGCAACAAGTTGAATCGCTGATGAAAGAAGCAAATTTGCCAGAAAACGTGCAAACGAAAGTGAATCGCTTCTCATTCGGTACGTTCCCAATTTATAATATTTCTCTATTTGCTAAAGGAGATACGAACGTACAGCAACTATTAGATGAAACAATTATTCCAGAGTTAAAAAAGATTAATGGAATTAACTCGATTTCCGTCGGTGGAATGGAAGAAAAATTCATTCAAATTACAGTAGACAAACAAAAAGCATTGCAATACGGGCTTAGCTTAACGCAAATTAAAGAACAAATTAACGAAAAGTTTTTAGCATTTCCAGCTGGAAACGTTCAAACGGAAACGGTGCAAATTCCGATTCGCGTTCAACAAAAAATTGAAACGATCGAACAGCTTGAAAATTTACCATTATCTTCTCCGATCATGAACGCATCACCAGGTGCGCCGGCAAGCGGACAAGAAGCGCCGACAACGATTACTTTAAAAGATGTCGCGAAAATTGAACCGGTTACCGAACAAGGCGAAATCACGCGCTACAATTTAAATGCAGCGCTGTCGATGGCCATTACAAAAAAGCAAGATGCGAATACGGTTGAAGTGGCAGAAAAAGTGTTAAACGTGCTTGATAAATATAAAGACAAAATCGACTATGCGATCGGATTTGATTCAGCAGAGGGAATTAAAAAGTCAGTTGAAACGCTTGTGCGCGAAGGATTGCTTGGAGCATTGTTTGCATCTATCGCGGTGCTCGTCTTTTTACGTAACGTGCGCGCAACAATTATTGCCATTGTCTCTATTCCGCTTTCGCTCTTAGTGGCATCGATTTTCTTACAACGAATGGATATTTCTTTAAACATTATGACGCTTGGGGGAATGGCGGTTGCTGTCGGACGTGTCGTAGATGATAGCATCGTCGTTATTGAAAACATTTTCCGTCGCGTTCGCAAGTCAAAGACGGGAATGACAGATGAACTCGTCGAAGATTCAACAAAAGAAATTTTAAAGGCGATTACATCATCGACTATTACGACCGTTGTTGTCTTTTTACCGCTCGGTCTTGTTGGCGGTGTGACAGGTGAGTTTTTCTTACCATTTGCGTTAACGATCGTATTTTCGCTTTTAATGTCGCTTATTGTTGCCATTACGATCGTTCCGATTTTAGCAAAATTCTCATTTAAAAAAGTGCCGCCAGAAGAAAAAGAAGGAGCGTTGCAACGAGCTTACGGCAAAGCGATTGAATGGGCGCTCGATCATAAAAAAACGGTGTTGTTCGTGTCTGTTGTATTGCTCGGTAGTTCATTTGCCATCGTACCGAAGTTAGGCTTTACATTTATTCCAAACGAAGAACAAAAAACGCTCATCGCCGCCGTCGAACTTCCTTCTTCGACGCCGTTAGAAAAAACGAATGAAGTATCGCTCCAAGTCGAGAAAATGTTTGATGAGAAGAAAGAAATTAAAGAAGTGACTGCTGGAATTGGCACGCGCGACTTCCGAAGCGGTTTAAAACGAAAAAATCAAGCGAACTATTTCATTACGTTAGAAGAGAACGTAAACGTTTCTCAATTTATTAAAGAGCTTGAAAAAGAAATGGAAGACATTGCCCAAGCGGAAGTGAAAGCGGCGAAAGTTGGCGTTCAAGAATTGCAATCTGGTGGACCGCCATCCAACAATAACGTGAACATTGACTTATACTCGACAAACTTAACGGCATTACAACAAGCAGCAAAAGATGTAGAGTCTTATTTGAAAAAACGTGACGATTTAAAATATGTGACAAACAACTTTGCAGACAAACAGAAGCAAGTCATTGTAAACATTGATCCGCAAAAAGCAGCACAATACGGAGTTTCTGGCTTCCAAATTCTTGGTACGATCGCTGATCAAACTCGTCCGGTGCAAGTGGGAACGTTAAAACTTAACGATGAAGAGCGGACGGTGCAATTGTCATATAACGAACAAATGACGTCGATGGAACAGCTAGAAAACACGCTTATTTTCACAAAGTTTGGCCCTGTTCCAGTCAAACAGTTAGCAGACGTAAAAGAAGTAGATACGTTTACATCGATTCAAAAACTAGACGGAAAAGTATTTGCGCGCGTCTCTGCTCAAATCGTAGGCGATAACATTCAAAAAGTCACACAAGACGTCATTAATGGCGTCAAACAAGACGTACAGTTACCAAAAGACGTCTCACTTGAAGGGGGCGGCGGAAGCGATGAAACGGTTGAAACGTTCCAACAGCTCGGCTTAGCGATGGCTGTTGCCATTGGGCTCGTATATATTACAATGCTCATTACGTTTGGAAAAGCGCGTATTCCGTTTATCATTTTATCGTCGCTCATATTCGTCCCAATTGGTTCATTGCTCGGTTTATTTATTGCGAATGAGCCGATGTCTGTGAGCGTCATGATCGGTTTGCTCATGCTCATCGGAATTGTCACGACGAATGCGATCGTTCTCGTTGACCGCATCGGGCAAAATCGCGAACAAAAAGGAATGGTGATTCGCGAAGCGTTAATTGAAGCAGGAAAAACGCGGCTACGCCCAATTTTAATGACAGCATTTGCGACAGTTGCCGCACTCATTCCGCTTGCGCTCACGAAATCATCAGGAACGCTCATTTCGAAAGGATTAGCGATTACAGTCATCGGTGGATTGACATCATCCACATTGTTGACGCTAATTCTCGTTCCTGTTGTGTATGAACTGTTTTTCTTCCGTCAAGCGAAAAAAGAACGTCGAGTATAATCGGTGACAGGCTGGCTGAAATTCGGTCAGCCTGTTGTGTTATAATAAAACGAGAAAACAATAAGGATGAGGGCGAATGAGCAGAAAAGAGCAAATTATTGAAGTCGCCATGAAATTGTTTGCGGAAAAAGGGTATCATGCGACATCGATGCAAGAAATTGCTGAACATAGCCATTTAGCGAAAGGGTCGCTATACAACTACTTTAAGTCAAAAGAAGAGATTGTTTTATCTATTTTTCAATATCATTACGATCAGTTGTTTCAACAATTTGCGCGCATTGCTTCAGACCGTTCGTTGACGGCGCGTGAAAAATTTTTAAAGCAACTTTCTTTACAAATTGAAGCGTTTGAACAACATAAAGAAATTGTGCAAATGCATATGGGAGATCATGCGCAAAAAGTAAGTGAAGACGTTCATGCGCTCGTTTTACGCATCCGTTCTCATTTATTTGATTGGTACATTCAGTCATTCATCGATATGTACGGAGAACGTATTCGTCCGTTTGTCCTTGATTGTGCCATTATGTTAAATGGCATGTTAAAAGAATATTTATTTTTTGCTTTGTTCGAAAAACAACCGTTTTCTTTTCAACGTTTAGCCCCTTTTTTAATGGAGCGATTGGACGCTCTTGTCGATAGTTTACAGCACGATATACCGCTCATTCGGCACGATGCACAAGCAGAAAAAGCGCGCGCGCTTCTGCTTATTGATGAGATGGTTGAGGAAGCACGTGATCATCATACGATGGAATTGTTGAAACAATTGAAAGAAGAAATGGAACGAGAGGAACCGCGGAAAGCGATTGTTGAAGCGTTTCTTTTATATTTACAACAAAGCGACATGCGTCAGTTCGTTCCTGCCTTACGTGCGGCGCTTGTGTTGTGAGGTGAAAAACGATGTTTACTCAAGAACCGCTTGCCTATCGGATGCGTCCACGCACGATCGAAGAAGTGATCGGACAAGACGATGTGATCGGTCCACATACAGCATTATATCGAATGATTAAAAATGGATATGTTCCATCCCTTTTACTTTACGGACAACCCGGCGTTGGCAAAACGTCGCTCGCTTATGCGATTGCGGGAACGATGCAACGTCCATTTTATGCGTTAAATGCAACGACGGCAGGGAAAAAAGAAATCGAAGAAATAGTGGCAGATGCCCGCTTTGAAGGGAACGTCATTTTATTTATTGATGAAATTCATCGGTTTACAAAAGCGCAACAAGATTATTTATTGCCGCATGTCGAAAACGGACTCATTACGCTCATAGGGGCGACGACAGAAAACCCGTTTCATTCGATTAACCCTGCTGTGCGGAGCCGCTTAGGACAAATGAAACAATTACAACCATTAACAAAAGAGAAGACGATCGAGTTATTGCATCGCGCTTTAACGGATCGTGAACGCGGATTAGGAAAGTGGCATATTGACATTAGCGATGAGGCGCTTGCCCTCATTGCCGAAGGAGCAAACGGGGATGCGCGCGTCGCATTAACGATTTTAGAAGAAGCGGTATATGCAACAAAACAGGGCGAGCATCGTGCGGTTGTTGATGCACATACCGTTTCGTTTTGCGTAGAAAAAAGGGCGTTGACGTATGATAAGCAAGGAGATACGTACTATTCTTTACTTTCAGCTTTGCAAAAAAGTGTTCGCGGCAGAAAAGTGTTCGCGGCAGCGACGTAGATGCTGCGCTTCATTATTTAGCGCGGCTTCTTGAGGGAGGAGACATGACCGCAGTGTGCCGTCGCCTTGCGGTCATTGCTTATGAAGATATTGGATTGGCGAATCCGCTCATCGGTGTGAAGGTCATGAGCGCAATAGAGGCAGCGGAGCGTCTCGGGATGCCAGAAGCACGCATTCCGCTTTCGGTTGTGACGATTGAAATGTGCTTATCACCGAAATCCAATAGCGCATATGAAGCGTTAGATCAAGCGCTTGCGGATGTGCGAAGCGGAAAAGGACAGTCGATTCCGCTTCATTTACAAGACGCTCACTATGCGGGCGCGAAACATCTTGGACGCGGAATAGGGTATAAATATCCACACGATTATCCGTACGGTTGGGTGGCACAACAATACTTGCCTGATGATTTAATCGGTGTGCGATATTATGAACCGAAACGAAACGGAGAAGAAAAGCAGCTTGCTTCCGTCTATGAGCGGCTCAATGAACGAAAAAAGCAGTAACGTTCCTTTGTTCTGCACTTTTATGTTATAATGGCTTGTGTTTCTTTTGATAGTAAATAAGGGGATGATTCGTTTGAAAATATCTACGAAAGGTCGATACGGCTTAACGATTATGATTGAGTTGGCTAAGCGATATGGAGAGGGGCCAATTTCATTAAAGTCGATTGCTCAAATGAACAATTTATCGGAACATTATTTAGAACAACTCATTTCCCCATTGCGAAACGCTGGTTTAGTGAAAAGCATTCGCGGAGCGTATGGCGGCTATATTTTAGCAAATGAACCGTCGAAAATTACGGCAGGCGATGTCATTCGTGTGTTAGAAGGTCCGTTGCAAGTCGTCGAAGAGCTAGAAGACGAAGAGCCAGCGAAGCGTGAATTATGGATGCGCATTCGCGATGCGGTAAAAGAAGTATTAGATAGCACGACGCTTGAAGATTTAGCAAGCCATACTGACGATCACGGTGACGCATATATGTTTTACATTTAAGAAAGGAGAATATATTTGGAGCGCATTTATTTCGATCATGCAGCGACGTCTCCTGTTCATCCACAAGTCGTTGAGGCAATGATTCCGTATATGACGACATATTTTGGGAACCCATCAAGCATTCATTCGTTCGGCCGTGAAAGTCGACGTGCGCTTGATGAGGCGAGGGAGACAATCGCGAAAACAATTGGAGCAAAAGGAAACGAAATCATTTTTACAAGTGGCGGAACAGAAGCGGATAATTTAGCGTTGGTGGGCGTAGCGATGGCGAATCGCGATAAAGGTCGCCACATTATTACAACGTCTGTCGAGCATCATGCCGTATTAAATACGTGCAAATATTTACAAAAACAAGGGTTTGATGTGACGTATTTACCTGTTGATGAGCATGGCATCATTTCGGTTGAACAGCTAAAAAGCGCGTTGCGCGATGATACGATTATCGTATCTGTGATGTTTGGCAACAATGAAACGGGCGTTTTGCAACCGATTTATGACATCGGGCAATTGCTTCGTGACCATGGGGCTTATTTTCATACGGATGCCGTTCAAGCGTACGGTTTAGTTCCGATGGACGTTCGTGAGCTTGGCGTTCATTTACTTTCCGTATCTAGCCATAAAATTAACGGGCCAAAAGGAGTCGGCTTTTTATATGTACGCGAAGGCGTTCGTCTTACCCCGCACATATACGGAGGAGAACAAGAACGAAAACGACGTGCAGGAACAGAAAACGTACCCGGTATTGTCGGATTGCAAAAAGCGGCAGAGATCGCTCAGCAAACGATGGCTGAAAAACGAGCGTTATATGAACAGTTTCAAAAAGTGATGTTAAAGACGTTTGCACAAGAAGGGATTCATTACGCAATCAATGGTCATGAAACATATCGTTTACCACACGTATTAAATGTGTCGTTTTTCGGAACAAATGTGGAAGCATTGCTTGTCAATTTAGATTTAGCAGGCATTGCCGCGTCAAGCGGCTCGGCGTGCACAGCGGGTTCGATTGATCCGTCACATGTGTTAGTAGCGATGTACGGAAATGAATCGGAGCGCATTCGCTCATCTGTTCGTTTTAGTTTTGGGTATGGAAATACGTTGGAACAAGTAGAACGAGCATCCTATGACATTGTAAAAATTGTGAAGCGACTAACGAAAGCATGAAAGGAGGGAGACGAATGGCAAGAGTTGTTGTCGGAATGTCTGGCGGTGTCGACTCATCTGTCGCAGCGCTATTGTTAAAACAACAAGGATACGATGTGATTGGCATTTTTATGAAAAACTGGGATGATACAGATGAAAACGGGGTGTGTACAGCGACGGAAGATTACGAAGATGTCGTGCGTGTATGTAACCAAATTGGTATTCCATATTATGCCGTCAACTTCGAAAAGCAATATTGGGAGAAAGTATTTACGTATTTTTTAGAAGAATATAAAGCAGGACGTACGCCAAATCCAGATGTCATGTGCAATAAAGAAATTAAATTTAAAGCATTTTTAGAACATGCGATGGCGCTTGGAGCCGACTATTTAGCGACAGGGCATTATGCGCGCGTCGCTTATCGCGATGGTGAATATCAATTGTTGCGCGGATTAGATGCGAATAAAGATCAAACGTACTTTTTAAATCAGCTCGGACAAGCGCAATTATCGAAAGTGCTGTTTCCGATTGGAGAATTGCAAAAATCGCAAGTGCGTGAAATAGCAAAAGAGGCGGGGCTTGCAACAGCAGGAAAAAAAGATAGCACGGGCATTTGTTTTATCGGTGAACGCAATTTTAAACAGTTTTTAAGCAATTATTTACCTGCACAACCGGGCAAGATGCAAACGCTCGATGGAGAAGTAAAAGGTACGCATGACGGGCTCATGTATTATACGATCGGACAGCGTCACGGACTTGGCATCGGCGGGAGCGGAGAGCCATGGTTTGTTGTCGGAAAAAATTTAAAGGAAAATGTTTTATACGTCGCACAAGGATTTGATAACGAATTGCTTTATTCGGATGCCATTATTGCGACGAATGTCAATTGGGTAAGTGATCGAAAGCCGCACGAACCGATTTCATGTACGGCGAAATTCCGTTATCGTCAACCAGATGTGCCAGTTACTGTAGAAATGATTGACGAGACGACAGCGCGTGTATCATTTAGCCAACGCGTGCGCGCAGTGACGCCGGGACAAGCGGTTGTGTTTTATCATGGTGAACAATGTCTCGGTGGCGGTACGATCGATCAAGTATTTCGCGATGGCAATCGACTCACATACGTTGGCTAACCTTCAACTCGACAGACGAGTTGAAGGCTTTTTTGTTATAATATGCATATGAGGTGAGATCAATGGATTACAATGCACAAGGCATTCAATATATGCAGCAACGTAAATATGAAGAAGCGGTCAAATGTTTTCATGAAGCAATTGAACAAAACCCGAACGATCCTGTTGGCTACATTAATTTTGGGAACGTGTTGGCAGCGGTTGGAGAAGAAGAAAAAGCGATTCGTTTTTTTAAAAAAGCGCTTGAACTTGATGAAAAAGCAGCGACAGCATATTACGGTCTCGGATCCATTTATTATAACCAGCAACAGTTCGAACGAGCGAAAGAACAATTTGAACGAGCTATTCAGGCTGGATTAACAGACGGCGATGTCTTTTTTATGCTCGGTATGTCGCTTATGTACTTAGAGCAGCCGCGTTTAGCGATGCCGTATTTACAACGGGCCGTAGAACTAAACGAGCGCGATGTGGAAGCAACGTTTCAACTTGGGCTTTGTTTAGCACAATTGCAGTTTGTGGATGAGGCGATGACCTATTTTGAACGCACCGTGCAATTAAACAATCGACATGCAGATGCTTACTACAATTTAGGTGTCGCATACGCATATAAGGACGATCCACAAACAGCCCATGCGATGTTCGAACAGGCGCTTGCTATTCAGCCGGATCATTTACTTGCAGGACACGGGAAAAAGCTAATGGAACGAGCGTTACAATAAAAAAGGGGGAGATGGCGTTGCAACAACAGCTAGATTTAGACGAGCGATCGTTTATTAAAGGCGTCCATATTGGCACGATTTTTCATAACGAAGACAATTTATATTCTGTCATTCGTGTACGCGTGGAAGAGACAAATGAAGCGCATATAGAAAAAGACGTTGTTGTAACAGGCTATTTCCCTTTGCTCGGAGAGTATGACACATATACGTTTTTCGGTTCGTTTAAAGAACATCCACGATTCGGGAAACAATATGTTGTCGAGCATTTTCGGAAAGAGTTTCCTGAAACAAAAGAAGGAGTTATTCAATATTTATCAGGTGGCATGTTTAAAGGAATCGGAAAAAAAACAGCCGCCGCCATCGTAGAAACGTTAGGCGAGAGGGCCATTTCTAAAATATTAGAAGACCCCGATGTGCTTGCAAACGTACCAAAATTGACAAAAGCAAAAGCGAAGCAGTTGTATGAAACGTTGCGCGAACATGAAGGGCTAGAACAAATTATGATCGCCTTGTCACAATTCGGATTCGGTCCGCAGTTGTCGATGAAAATTTATCAAGTGTACAAAGATGAAACGTTACAAATCATTCGCACAAATCCGTATCAGCTTGTAGAAGACGTTGAAGGGATCGGATTTGGCCGAGCAGATGATCTCGGTTTGCAGCTTGGCATTTCGGGCAATCACCCTGATCGTATTCGCGCAGGTTGCTTATATGTTATTGAACAACATTGTATGCAAGAAGGGCACGTCTACATGACGTATGAACAACTGCTTACGGAAGTGAAACAACTACTAGAAGCGAAACGTCAAGAACTCGTCGACATCGCTTGTATTTCCCGCGAAATCGTTCATTTATCTGAGGAAGGAAAGTTAATCGCTGAAGAAGATCGTTTTTACATTCCTTCGCTATATTTTGCCGAAAAAGGCATTGTGTCAAACGTAAAGCGACTGCTTGAGCAAACGGGCACGGCTACGTTTTCTGAAGCTGAATTTTTACTTGCGCTTGGAGAATGGGAAGAAGAGGCAAACATTCAATACTCGCAAAAGCAAAAAGAAGCGATTCAACAAGCACTTTGTTCCCCTTTATTTATTTTAACGGGCGGACCGGGCACAGGAAAAACGACGGTCATTAACGGCATTGTTCATTTGTTTGCGAAATTGCATGGGCTATCGCTTGATCCGGCGAGCTATGATGCGGAAGAGCCATTCCCTATTTTGCTTGCTGCTCCAACTGGACGTGCAGCGAAGCGCATGACGGAATCGACAGGATTGCCTGCGATGACGATTCATCGTTTGCTCGGTTGGAGCGGTGACGGATTTCAGCGTGGAGAAGATGAACCGATTTGCGGAAAACTATTAATCGTTGATGAAATGTCGATGGTTGATACATGGTTAGCTAATCAGTTATTAAAATCTGTCCCAACAACGATGCAAGTCATTTTCGTTGGCGACGAAGACCAATTACCTTCTGTCGGTCCGGGACAAGTGTTAAAAGATTTGCTTCGCGCAAACGTCATTCCGACCGTTCGGCTAACAGACATTTATCGTCAAGCAGAAGGTTCATCCATTATTTCGCTTGCTCATGCAATTAAAGATGGAAACATTCCTCACGATTTGACGTCTCCACAAAAAGATCGCTCATTTATTCGTTGTACGAGTGGACAAGTCGTTGACGTCGTAAAAAAAGTTGCTGAAAATGCAAAACAAAAAGGATATCGCGCAAAAGATGTGCAAGTGCTTGCGCCGATGTATCGAGGCCACGCAGGAATTGATCGGCTTAACGAGACGCTTCAACAACTATTTAATCCGAAATGTGACAATAAACGTGAACTTGTTTTTGGTGATGTTGTTTATCGCGTGGGTGACAAAGTGTTGCAACTCGTCAATCAGCCAGACGAAAACGTATTTAACGGTGACATTGGTGAAATTGTTGCTATTTTTTACGCTAACGAAAATGTTGAAAAACAAGACCTTGTCGTCGTTTCGTTTGATGGGAATGAAGTGACGTACCCAAAACAAGAGTTGCATCAAGTGACGCATGCATATTGTTGTTCGATTCATAAATCCCAAGGAAGTGAATTTCCGATCGTCATTTTGCCTGTTGTAAAAAGCTATTATCGTATGCTTCGGCGCAATTTATTATACACAGCGATTACGCGCAGTAAGCAATATTTAATTTTATGCGGTGAAGAAGAAGCATTCCAACTCGGAGTGATGCGAACAGAAGATGGAACGAGACAGACGACATTATACGAAAAATTAATCGCTGCTCTTTCACCTGAACAACAACTGCTTCCGATGGAAGATGCGAACATCGGAATGGAAGGTGTTACCCCGTATGACTTTATGGAAAATGACGTAACATAATGACGGACACACATATTCGCACGCTCCTTCTTTCCGTGACGTATGTTTGCGTAAAAAAATGACAAAGATAGAAGAAAAAATAAAAAGGAGCGTGTCCTTTTATGTTAAAGTGTCCGAATTGTCAAAGTAAAGATTTAGGGAAAATCGGTGTGAATCAGTATTATTGTTGGAACTGTTTTATTGAGCTAACCGTTCAAAAAGGTATGATCCATACGCACCAAGTTGAAGAAGACGGGACGCTTAGCTCGCTCGACGATTTGTTTAGTGAACAAGAACGAACATTGTTTTCGTAATGAAAGGAGAATGACGATGAATCGAACAATCGCTTCTTTAATTGCGATCGGTGCAGGAGTAGCCGCATATCAATTAGCGCAACGAAACGGTGGCATGAATATGCGCAACGTGCGAAAAGTCGGCAAACAAATGTTGCGTCCATTTATTTGACGAAAAACGGCAATCTCATTTGAGGTTGCCGTTTTTTGTATAACATCTTTCTTTTCACCCTACACTATAAACAAAGGGAGGGATCATCTTGGAACATTCACATCTTCATTTTTTCGTTCGTTTCACGAAATTGTTATTCGTTTTAGTTTGCCTATATTTTATTGTAAAGCTCAAGTCCGTATGGCTACCGTTTTTACACTTATTTATAAAAATTGTGACCCCTTTTTTCATCGCTGCGTTTATTACATACTTATTGCATCCGGTCGTTGAATACGTTCACCAACGCGGCATGCCGAGGGCGCTTGCTATTCTTTCGATTTACGCCTTATTTTTTGGAGGAATCGGTTTTGCCGTCTATAAAGGGACACCGTTATTTATCGCTCAGTTGGAAGACTTAAATAAAAGTTTGCCGATGTTTGTTCGCACATACGAACAATGGACGAATGCCATTCATGAACAAACGGCAACGTGGCCTTATGATGTTCATCAACGCATCGAGGCGATGATAGCGGAAGCGGAATCATTTATTAGCGAGGCGGTCACAGGTGCGATTATCGGGCTGAAACAGATTATTAATCGAGTGATCATTTTTTTTATTATCCCGTTTATCGCTTTTTACATGTTAAAAGATGTGGAACTGATTAAAAAAGCCGCGTGGGATTTAACACCAAAAAGATGGCGAAAGCAAGGTGTTCAATTTTTGCGCGACGTCGATCGAACGCTCGGTGGCTATATTCGTGGCCAATTGTTTGTTTGCTTATTGATCGGGACGGCTGCCACACTTGCGTTTTGGCTCATCGGCATGAAATATCCGCTTTTGCTTGGCATCATCGTCGGTGCGACAAATGTCATTCCTTATTTCGGCCCCATTATTGGTGCGATTCCAGCCGCCATTATCGCCGCGACGATGTCAGTAAACATGTTGTTTCTTACTGTCGGCATCGTTTTTTTATTACAGTTTATTGAGGGAAACATTTTATCACCTTTGATCGTAGGGAAAAGTTTACATTTACATCCGCTCATCATTATGTTTTCGCTATTTGTCGGTGGAGAAATAGGTGGAGTGCTCGGTTTAATTGTCGCTGTTCCAATTGTTGCGATCGCAAAGGAGACATTTACGCACATTCGTACGTTGAAAACAATGGTGCATTGACAAAAAAAAGGGGCTTGTCTATAATTTTCACAAGAGTAATACATACAAAAACGATGAAGGATCGAGTATGTTACAGTCCATCTTAAAGCGCTTTCGGCGCACAGAGAGGAATTTCCGCGGCTGAAAGAAATTCCAGATGAAGGGTAACAGAACGCTAATCCGGAGTGCAGGCAAACCCTGCCGACGAAGCCACGTTACGGCGGTTGAGGTGATGGACGTTTTGTCCATAAACAGGGTGGTACCGCGAGCAAGCTCTCGTCCCTGAGCAGGGATGGGAGTTTTTTATATTTTTAAGGGAGGAAGGAAACGTGAAAAAGCTAACATCTGCTCAAGTACGTCAAATGTTTTTAGACTTTTTTAAAGAAAAAGGTCACGCAGTTGAGCCGAGCGCATCGCTTATTCCAATTGACGACCCATCTTTGTTATGGATTAACAGCGGTGTCGCAACGTTAAAAAAATATTTTGATGGCCGTGTCATTCCGGACAACCCGCGCATTTGTAATGCGCAAAAATCGATTCGCACAAACGATATTGAAAACGTTGGAAAAACAGCGCGCCATCATACGTTTTTTGAAATGCTCGGAAACTTTTCAATCGGTGACTATTTTAAGCGCGAAGCCATTCATTGGGCATGGGAGTTTTTAACGAGCGAAAAATGGATCGGCTTTGATCCAAACCGTCTTTCTGTTACGATTCATCCAGAAGATGAAGAAGCGTTTGACATTTGGCATAACGAAATTGGTTTGCCAGAAGAACGAATTATTCGGTTGGAAGGAAACTTCTGGGATATCGGGGAAGGCCCAAGCGGTCCAAATACAGAAATTTTCTACGATCGCGGGGAACAATTTGGTAACGATCCGAACGATCCTGAATTATATCCTGGTGGAGAAAACGAACGTTATTTAGAAGTATGGAACCTCGTCTTTTCTCAATTTAACCATAACCCTGACGGCACGTATACGCCGCTTCCGAAGAAAAACATTGATACAGGCATGGGGCTAGAGCGGATGTGCTCGATTTTACAAGACGTGCCGACAAACTTCGATACGGATTTATTTATGCCAATTATTCGGGCGACGGAACAAATTTCAGGTGAAACATATCGCACCGATGCAGAAAAAGATGTCGCATTTAAAGTCATTGCCGACCATATTCGTACAGTCACGTTTGCCATTGGCGACGGAGCGCTGCCATCAAACGAAGGACGCGGTTACGTCTTGCGTCGCTTATTGCGCCGTGCGGTTCGCTATGCAAAACAATTAAACATTCAACGTCCATTTATGTATGAGCTCGTTCCTGTTGTCGGCGAAATTATGGTCGACTATTATCCGGAAGTGAAAGAAAAAGCACAATTTATTCAAAAAGTAATTAAAAACGAAGAAGAGCGCTTCCATGAAACGTTAAACGAAGGCCTTGCGATTTTAGCGAGCGTCATCGAAAAAGAAAAACAACGTGGTAGCGACACGATTAGCGGCGAAGATGTATTCCGTTTGTACGATACGTACGGATTCCCGGTTGAATTAACGGAAGAGTATGCAGCCGAAGAAGGAATGAAAGTCGACCACGACGGTTTTGAACGTGAAATGGATCGTCAACGTGAGCGAGCACGTGCTGCGCGTCAAGATGTTGATTCGATGCAAGTTCAAGGCGGCGTATTAGGCGACATTAAAGTGGAAAGTACGTTTGTCGGCTACGAACAACTTTCTGTTTCTTCTGTCGTAGAAGTCATCGTAAAAGACGGTCAACTTGTTAATGAAGTACGTGCAGGGGAAGAAGCACAAGTTATTTTACGTGAAACGCCGTTTTATGCAGAAAGCGGTGGACAAATTGCTGACCGCGGTTGGATCGAAGGAGAAACAGGAAAAGCGTATGTCAAAGACGTACAAAAAGCGCCAAACGGTCAACATTTACATCATATCGTTGTCGAACAAGGTGTCATTCAAACGAACGGCACATATACAGCGCATGTCGATGAAGCGGCGCGCGTCGATATCGTGAAAAACCATACAGCGACACACTTATTACATCAAGCGCTAAAAGATGTGCTTGGCGTGCATGTGAACCAAGCCGGTTCTCTCGTTGCACCTGATCGTTTACGTTTTGACTTTACTCATTTCGGTCAAGTGAAACAAGAAGAACTTGAACAAATTGAAGCGATTGTCAACGAACAAATTTGGCGCAATCTTCCTGTCAACATTGACTATAAGCCGCTTGATGAAGCGAAAGCGATGGGGGCGATGGCGCTATTTGGCGAAAAATACGGTGACATTGTGCGCGTTGTGCAAGTAGGCGATTATAGCTTAGAACTTTGCGGTGGTTGCCATGTCACAAATACAGCGGAAATCGGCTTGTTTAAAATCGTTTCTGAATCGGGCATTGGCGCAGGTACACGCCGCATTGAAGCGGTCACAGGAAAAGCAGCGTATCGTTTAATGAACGATCAAATTGCTTTGTTAAAAGAAGTAGCGGAAAAATTAAAAACGAACCCGAAAGATGTGCTTATGCGCATTGATACGCTCATGAACGACATGCGCGAATTGCAGCGTGAAAACGAATCGCTTGCTGCTCGTTTAAGCCATATGGAAGCAGAAAACTTAGTTAATCAAGCAAAAGAAATCAATGGCGTTCAACTTGTCGTAAGCAAAGTGAATAACGCCGATATGAACAGCTTACGTGCGATGGTCGATGATTTAAAACAAAAATTAGGATCAGCAATCATTGTGCTTGCTTCTGTACAACAAAATAAAGTAAACTTAATTGCTGGTGTCACAAACGACTTAATCGACCGCGGTTATCACGCTGGAAAACTCATTAAAGAAGTGGCGACGCGTTGCGGCGGCGGCGGCGGTGGCCGAGCAGATATGGCACAAGCAGGCGGAAAAGATGCGAATAAAGTAGACGAAGCATTGAAATTTGTCGAGCAGTGGGTAAAATCTGTTTAATAAACGGTGGAAATCGTGTACAATGGATGTAAGGATGGATATGCCAGATTTCTCGGAACGTGAGAGTGGGGTGCAAAAAACGGTGAGTTCGTTTGATAACACAATGCAATTTAACTTCTCGGAAGAACCGATGAACGTCGATGTTCGAGAAGTATTGCTTACTGTATACGACGCGTTGCAAGAAAAAGGATATAACCCGATTAACCAAATTGTCGGCTACTTATTGTCTGGTGATCCAGCTTACATCCCTCGCCATAAAGATGCCAGAAACTTAATTCGCAAAGTTGATCGTGACGAATTAATTGAAGAATTAGTGAAATTCTATTTACGAACACATCGCGAGGAATAGCCATATGCGTATTTTAGGATTAGACCTTGGAACGAAAACGCTCGGCGTTGCCGTAAGCGACGAATTAGGATGGACGGCTCAAGGCATCGAGACGATTCGCATCGATGAAGAACATGGCGAATATGGTTTTGACCGTTTGCGGCAATTGATCGAGCAATATGCGGTCGAAGAAATCGTTGTCGGGTTTCCGAAAAACATGAACGGCACGATCGGACCGCGCGGTGAGGCGACAAAACGCTTTGCAGAACAAGTGAAACAAACGTTTTCACTTCCTGTCGTCTTGTGGGACGAAAGGCTGTCTACCATGGCGGCAGAGCGGATGTTGATCGCTGCGGACGTCAGTCGAAAAAAGCGAAAGAAAGTGATCGACAAAATGGCCGCAGTGATGATTTTACAATCGTATTTGGACCATAAACAATTGAGGTGAACATGATGGAACACGGTGAAAAACACATTACAGTCGTTGATGACAACGGCAACGAGCAACTTTGTGAAGTATTATTTACGTTTGAATCTGAGGAATTTGGAAAATCTTATGTTTTGTACTACCCAATTGGTGCAGAAGAAGATGACAACGAAGAAATCGAAATTCACGCATCTTCCTTTATCCCAGCAGAAGATGGGCAAGCAGGAGAATTGCAGCCGATCGAAACAGAAGAAGAATGGGATATGATCGAAGAAATGTTAAACACATTCCTCGGCGAAGAGGAAGAAGAGGAAGAGTAAGAGTAAGAGGCTGACTGCGCGTCAGCTTCTTTTTTTTATTTATGTCATGTCGGTGTTTGTAGTATAATGTCAGAAGTGAGGGGAGGATAGCGTATGTTACAAGAACATGAAGCGAAAACGGTGCGTAAAATGGTCTTATATATTACTGCACCTTTGTTATTGTTAATGGTTGCCGCGTGCATTGGTATATTTGTATACATTCGTTCATCGTTGCAGCCTGTTGATCCGAACGATAAAACACCAATTCAAGTTGAAATTCCGATTGGCTCATCTGTATCTACCATTGCGACTATACTAGAAAAACAAGGTGTCGTAAAAGATGCGACGATTTTTCGGTATTACGTAAAATTTAAAAACCATGCCGATTTTCAAGCTGGCAATTATACGTTTACAAAAGCAATGACATTTGAACAAATTGTAAAGCAGCTAAAAACAGGAAAAATCGTCAAAGAAGCGAAATTAAAAATAACGATTCCAGAAGGAAAGCAGCTAACGCAAATTGCAACGATTATTTCGCAAAAAACGGGCTACTCTACAGAAGACATTATGGCGAAATTAACAAACCGAACATACATTGAAGAGTTAATGAAAAAATATCCTTCTGTTTTAACAGCAGACATTTTAAATAAAAATATTCGCTATGCGCTTGAAGGATATTTATTCCCAGCAACTTATTCATTTACGGAAGAAAAACCGCCGCTTGAAGAAATGATTGAAACAATGATCGCCAAAACCGAAGAAATATTGGCAAAATATACGGAAGATATGGAAGCGCGCGGGATGACGGTTCATCAATTGTTAACGATGGCATCACTTATTGAAGAAGAAGCGACAGAAAAAGCAGATCGCGAAAAAATCGCAAGTGTATTTTACAATCGATTGGAAAAAGGTATGCCACTTCAAACAGACCCAACGGTTTTATATGCGCTCGGAAAGCATAAACAACGTGTATATTACAAAGACTTGGAAGTAAACTCACCGTATAACACATACATGTATAAAGGACTTCCACCGGGCCCAATTGCAAATGCTGGTGAAATGTCGCTTCATGCTGCGCTTCATCCAGCTGAAACAGATTACTTTTACTTTTTAGCGACACCAACGGGCGATGTTATTTTTACAAAAACACTTGACGAACATAATCGCGAAAAAGCAAAATATATCGGAAAGCAATAAAACGTTCGCTTTTTATTTTGATTTATGGTAGTATATATAAAGTTATGGATCGTGATGAAACAAGAGTTCAATTCGTTTGAACTCTTGTTTTTGCGAGGAGGACAGTTCGTTGGTAAATCAGGAAATGATTCAATATCTAGAACGATTACTACCAAAAAAAGAAGAAGCAATCGTAGCGATGGAACGATATGCGCGTGAACATAACGTTCCGATTATGGATGCGCTTAGCATCGAAACGATGTTGCACATGTTAAAACTCGTTCAACCGATGCGCATTTTAGAAATTGGCACGGCAATTGGCTACTCTGCCATTCGAATGGCGAAAGCGTTGCCGCATGTACACATTGTCACGATCGAACGCGATGAAGAGCGCTATAAACAAGCGCTCGTTTATGTAGAACAAACGAATACGAAAGAGCAAGTGACGTTATTGTTTGGCGATGCGCTCGAAATGGGCGACGAAGTGAAAAAGCATGCTCCTTTTGACGTATTATTTATTGACGCGGCAAAAGGACAATATCGCCGCTTTTTTGAATTGTACGAGCCGCTATTAAGCGAGCGGGGGATGATTATAACGGATAATGTACTATTTAAGGGACTTGTCGCTACACATGAACCGATTGAACAAAAACGCATTCGCCAGCTTATTAAAAAAATCCAAGCATATAACGAATGGCTAATGGCGCATCCGCGCTATGAAACGGTCATCATTCCGATCGGTGATGGAATGGCGATATCGAGAAAAAGAGGTGAATGACATGAAAAAACCGGAATTGCTTGTTACACCAACGAGCGTTGCACATATGGAACAACTTGCTCAAGCGGGAGCAAATGCTGTAATGATTGGGGAACAACGGTACGGCTTACGCTTAGCGGGGGAATTTTCAAGACAAGATATTATCGATGCCATGCACGTGGCACGAAAGTACGATGTGCGCGTATATGTTGCGATGAACGCGCTTTTTCATAACGATAAAGTAGATGAACTAAGTGATTACGTTCGCTTTTTATCCGAACAACAAGTGGATGCCATCGTATTTGGCGATCCAGCGGTGTTAATGACCGTGCGAGAAGTCGCACCGCATATGAAACTGCATTGGAACACAGAAACGACAGCGACAAACTGGTATGCGTGCAACTATTGGGGACGAAAGGGAGCGAAACGTGCCGTCTTAGCGCGAGAGTTAAACATGGAAGAAATTATCGATATTAAAAATCATGCAGAAGTGGAAATTGAAGTGCAAGTACACGGCATGACGTGCATGTTTCAGTCGAAGCGTTCCCTCATCGGCAACTATTTTGAATATCAAGGAAAGTTTATGGAAGTACAACAAATGAAATATGCGAAAGGGCTCTTTTTATACGATAAAGAGCGCGACAATAAATATCCGATTTTTGAAGATGAAAACGGTACGCATATTATGAGTCCAAATGACATTTGCATTATTGATGAGCTCGAAGACATGATTGATGCGGGCGTCGATAGCTTTAAAATTGATGGCGTGCTTCATGAGCCAGAGTATATTACCGAAGTGACAAAACTATATCGTCGTGCGATCGATTTGTGCGCAGAAAATCGCGAGCAATACGAAGAAGAAAAAGGCGAGTTGCTTGCGCGCATTGAAGCCATTCAGCCAACACATCGTCCGTTAGATACCGGCTTTTTCTTTAAAGAAACTGTATATTAAACGAAAAGGAGGGAGACGTATGAGCATATCACAAATCATCAACGGCAAGCGTGTCATTGTAAAAAAACCTGAGTTGCTTGCGCCAGCTGGCAACTTAGAAAAGCTAAAAGTAGCTGTCCATTACGGAGCGGATGCTGTTTTTATCGGTGGACAAGAATATGGCCTTCGTTCAAATGCCGACAACTTTACGCTTGAAGAAATGGCAGAAGGTGTACAATTTGCAAAGCAATATGGAGCAAAAATTTACGTCACGACAAACATTTACGCTCATAATGAAAACATTCCAGGGTTAGAAGAATATTTGCGCGGCTTAGAGAGCGTTGGCGTGCACGGCATTATCGTTGCTGACCCGCTCATTATTGAAACGGCACGTCGCGTCGCACCGAAATTAGAAGTGCACTTAAGCACACAACAGTCACTCACGAACTGGAAAGCCGTACAATTTTGGAAAGAAGAAGGCCTAGAACGTGTTGTTTTAGCGCGGGAAACAAGTGCGGAAGAAATTCGTGAAATTAAAGAAAAAGTGGATATTGAAATTGAAACGTTTATTCACGGTGCGATGTGTATCGCCTATTCTGGTCGTTGCGTATTAAGCAACCATATGACTGCGCGCGATTCAAACCGCGGCGGTTGCTGTCAATCGTGCCGTTGGGATTACGATTTGTACAAGCTTGAAGGCGATCAAGCGGTGGCGTTGTTTGATGAAAATGCCGACCCGTTTGCGATGAGCCCGAAAGATTTAAACTTAATTCAGTCCATTCCAAAAATGATTGAGCTCGGCATTGATAGTTTGAAAATCGAAGGGCGCATGAAGTCGATCCACTACGTCGCTACTGTCGTTAGCGTCTATCGAAAAGTCATCGATGCGTACTGTGCTGATCCAGACAACTTTGTCATTCGTAAAGAGTGGCTAGATGAACTCGATAAATGTGCGAACCGTGATACCGCGCCAGCCTTTTTTGAAGGTGTTCCTGGCTATAAAGAGCAAATGTTTGGCGTGCATAGTAAAAAGACGACGTACGATTTCGTCGGTCTCGTGCTAGACTATGATAAAGACACAGGCATCGTGACGTTGCAACAACGCAACTTCTTTAAACCAGGCGATGAAGTAGAATTTTTCGGACCTGAAATTGAAAACTTTACACAAGTCATTGAAAACATTTGGGATGAAGAAGGAAACGAGCTTGACGCTGCTCGCCATCCGCTCCAAATCGTTCGTTTTAAAGTCGATCGAGAAGTTTTCCCATACAACATGATGAGAAAGGGGCACTAACATGAGGAAGAAACCGGTTGTCATCGGAGTCGCAGGCGGCTCTGGTTCGGGGAAAACGACCGTCACAAAAGCGATTTATGAACATTTTCAAGGACATTCGATTTTAATGCTTGAACAAGATTTTTATTATAAAGACCAAAGCCATTTACCGTTTGAAGAACGATTAAAAACAAACTACGATCATCCGCTCGCTTTTGACAATGATTTATTAATCGAGCATCTTCATAAGCTTTTAAATTACGAACCAATTGATAAGCCTGTATACGACTACACGCTTCATACACGTTCAAATGAAGTGATTCGCGTCGAACCGAAAGATGTCATTATTTTAGAAGGCATTCTTGTATTAGAAGACGAACGATTGCGCAACTTAATGGATATTAAAGTGTACGTCGATACAGATGCAGACATTCGGATTATTCGCCGTTTATTGCGCGATATTAGAGAACGCGGTCGCACGCTTGAGTCGGTGATCGAACAATATGTCAACGTCGTGCGTCCGATGCACAATCAATTTATCGAGCCGACGAAACGGTATGCCGATATTATTATTCCAGAAGGTGGCCATAATCACGTAGCGATTGATTTAATGGTTACAAAAATTCAAACGATTCTTGAACAAAAGTCTATTTTGTAATACCATAGCATAGATAATATGTAAACTTTTTGTCTTTTGTACGAACAGCTCGTTCGTACATTTTCCATACATAAATAAAAAGGAGTGAGTCACATGTCAATGGAAAAAGAATACCCAATGACGAAAGCTGGGAAGGAGAAACTCGAGCAAGAACTGGAATATTTAAAAACGGTGAAGCGAAAAGAAGTGGTAGAGCGCATTCAAATCGCGCGCAGCTTCGGGGACTTATCAGAAAACTCGGAGTACGATGCGGCAAAAGATGAGCAAGCGTTCGTTGAATCACGCATTCAAATGCTTGAAAATATGATTCGTAATGCGAAAATTATCGAAGAAGATTTAGAAAGCACAGACGTCGTATCGCTTGGAAGAACGGTAACATTTATCGAGCTTCCAGATGGAGAAGAAGAATCGTATACGATCGTTGGTAGTGCGGAAGCAGATCCGTTTGAAGGAAAAATTTCAAACGACTCTCCAATCGCCAAATCTCTGATCGGTCGCCGCGTTGGTGAAGAAGTGACTGTTCATACGCCTGGTGGCGATATGGTTGTAAAAATCGTTGCAGTAAAATAGGTTTTAAAATGTAACACCTCGTCGACAATGAAGACGAGGTGTTTTTTATGATAAAAAAACGAATCATCGTCATCTTAACGATGATACAATTAGGGATACTTGTGCTCACAGGGCGACTTGTTCAACTACAACTAGTTAGCACTGAGTCGTTTCATGGGGTGAATTTAATAGAAGCAAGCGTCGCACAGCGTACGGAACAGCTTGTGATTGATAACGGACGCGGCATGTTCGTCGCCCGAAACGGCGAGCCGCTCACATATGAATACATCCCAACGCTCGTGTTATTTCCTTTTTTAAAGAAAATGGATTGGCCCATTGATCAAATCGCAACGATTGTTTCCATGCCAAAAGAAACGATAAAACAACAGCTTGAAACGGCGAAAGGCCCAATCATTTTGCACGATGGGCAACAACCGATTCAACTGCAACCTTGGCAAATGAAACGGATTAATGATTTGCGCATCCCTGGTGTGATTGCCGTTCATAAACAGTACGAACTCAAACAAAAATATGCGCAACACGTCATCGGTTTACTTAGAGAAAATGAGAAAGTGTTAAAAGAACGCTATGCGGATCGAAACTTATCTCCAAAAACAAAAATAGGGGTGTCTGGCTTACAAAGTTCATTTAATGAATTTTTAATTCCTGACGAGGAGACGAAGCTACTGTATCACGTAGACGCCCGTGGTGAGCCGTTGTTTGGCATGGATGTGAAATATACAGAGCAGGCGAATCCGTTTTATCCGATTACGGTACAAACGACGATTGATCATACTCTGCAACAACGTGTTGAGCAAATTGTTGCGCAACATGGCATGGAAAAAGGGGCTGTCGTTTTACTTGATGTCGAAACGAATGACGTTCTTGCGTTAGCGAGCGCTCCCGCCATTGATGAACGAGATCCGTACAAAGATGGAGCGATGGAAAATAAGGCGCTTCTTCCTCAAGTGCCGGGATCTGTTTTTAAAGTCGTCGTTGCAGCTGCTGCGCTTGAACATGGACTCATTCACGGACAGACGTTTAACTGTGATCAAAAAATTAACGGTGAGCTGGAAGAAAAAAAGAAAGGGATGCGCACGTTTGAAGATAGTTTTGCGATCAGTTGCAACAGGACGTTTGGAGAGCTAGGAAAACAGTTGATTGCGATAGATAAAAACGTGTTTGAGACATATGCTCAAAAACTTGGACTGTTGCCACGCGTTGGTTGGGAGGGAGATGTTTATCATTTTCAATCGTTTCGTCCGCTTCATGAGGAGAAAAAAGGGAACATTTGGGGAGATGAAAGGGATAAACATATTCCGCTTGCCGTTGCACAAACGTCGATTGGACAAAAAGATGTGCGCGTCTCACCGCTTGCGGTCGCGAATATGATGGCAACGATTGCGCGGGGTGGTGAGGCGAAACAAGTGCGCATCGTTCAAAAAATGATGTATAAAAACGGAACGACGTTTTTCACATTTGATGAGAAGCGGTTAACGATGGATGCATTGCGCAAAGAGACGGTGGACGAACTGCAACAACTGTTACAGCTTGTTGTGACGCATCCGGAAGGGACGGGTCGTTCATTTCAATCGTTGCCTTACGCCGTAGCAGGAAAATCAGGGACAGCACAAACAGGAAAAAAAGACGTCGTGAACAAATGGTTTGCAGGTTATTTTCCAGCTGACCGTCCAAAATATGCGCTCGTTGTGGTACAATTAGAAACAACGTCATCTGCCGCCGTCACGAACAGTATATTTGCCGATATCGTTCGTACTACATACGAGTTGGAACAGAAAGGAAGGTACCAAGAGTGAGCAGCCGTTTTGCCAAACGTTCAAAACAAAGAAAAGTAAATCGCTTATTAAATACGTTCATTGCGATTGTGTTTGCGCTTATTTTATTTTTCGGATGGAAATGGTTGTTTGCCGACGACCGATCCCCGAAGGAAACGAACGCTTCTCCGCAACTAGCACCAGTTGAAGTGGAAACGAATGAGCCGTCAAACGACGAGCAACCATCCGAAACGGAAATAGAAACAAACGAACAACCGAATGACAACGTAGAAGAAACGGTTGTTGATGATCCGAATTCAAACGTCATTCGCGAAATTGTTAACCCGTCATGGCAGCCGATCGGCACAACGCAATCGGAACCGCATGTGACACAATATGATAAAAACTCTGTTGATTGGAAAGAAATGCTCGATGCCATTAGTTATGCGACAGGCATTTCTTCTTCTGATTTGATCGTCTGGTTTATCGGAAATGGCGGCAGTCCGAATCACGCCGTTGCCACCGTCTCCAAAAAAGATAAAACAGAACATTATAAAGTGTTTATCGAATGGGTGACCGACGAAGGATGGAAACCGACAAAAGTGCAACAACTAAAAGAAATAGAGCGCCGTCCGTGACGCTCTATTTTTTTGCTTTAAAATGCACCATCGCACTATATAGACGTTGTCCGTTTTCTAACAGCTGCACGTCATATGATACATGATGTACTTCAAGCATAATCGCTTTGTTATGTTCAATTTGTTCATTAATTTTTTTCTCTAATGTCTTTAAATCTGTCGCTTCAAAAAACTCGACTTTATCTTGAATGAGATCAAACGTAATCATCGTCTTCCTCCTTTCTACACGTAGTTTAACACATTTCCATTGAACATCTAAAAAAAATATGATAGATTGAGAACAGTAATACATTTAATTCATACTATACTTATAGGAATTATTATATTTATGGAGTGTGACATCATGGGACGTGAGTTTTTAGACATCTTTGAAACGTGGGCGCAGTCGTACGATTCGTCTGTATACGGTCACGATGAACAATACCGTGACGTCTTTGACGGATATGAGACGATTTTAAATACAGTCGTTGAAAAAAGTGGCGATGTCGTGCTAGAGTTTGGCGTTGGCACAGGAAATTTAACGAAAAAGCTTATCGAGGCGAAAAAAACGGTGTACGGCATTGAGCCGTCTGCCCCGATGCGCGAGTTGGCGAAAGAAAAACTTCCGAACGTGTCGATTGAAGACGGCGACTTTTTACAATTTCCGTTGCCGAATGAACCGATCGATACGATCGTGAGCACGTATGCGTTTCACCATTTAACAGATACGGAAAAAGAAGAAGCGATCGGCAAATATAGCGCACTTCTTCGTAAAGGTGGTAAAATAGTGTTTGCTGATACAGCGTTTATCGACCGCGAAGCGCATGAGGCGATGATTGCGGAAGCGAAACAAAAAGGATTCGTTGACTTAGCGGAAGATTTACAACGGGAATATTACACGACGATTCCTGAGCTTGAACATATGTTTACAACGCACGGTTTTACCGTCACATTTACGCCAATGAATCGTTTCGTCTGGTTGATGGAGGCTGTGAAACAATAAGTGAAAGAGGTTGAAACGATGAAAATAGCAATCATTGGAGCGATGGAAGAAGAAGTGGCGATTTTGCGCGAAAAAATTGCCGATCGAACAGAAACGACGGTAGCGAATTGTTCTTTTTATAGCGGCACGTTAGATGGGGCAAATGTCGTTTTACTAAAATCAGGCATCGGAAAAGTCAATGCGGCGATGTCGACGACGATTTTACTCGAACGTTTTGCGCCAGATGTCGTCATTAATACCGGTTCAGCTGGCGGTTTTGCCCCATCGTTAAACGTCGGCGATATTGTTATTTCAACCGAAGTTGTTCATCATGACGTCGACGTTACGGCGTTCGGTTATGCATACGGTCAAGTGCCAGGCATGCCAGCGCGCTATAAGGCAGATGAACGATTAGTACAAGCGGCTGAAACGAGCGCAGCGCACATTCGCGATATACAAGTCGCAAAAGGATTAATTGCAACAGGCGATTCATTTATGCACGATCCTGCGCGCGTTGATTTTGTACGCACGCAATTTCCAGACTTATATGCTGTGGAAATGGAAGCGGCTGCAATTGCGCAAGTATGCCATCAGTTTGGCGTGCCGTTTGTCGTCATTCGTGCATTATCAGACATCGCTGGCAAAGAGTCGAACGTATCGTTTGAACAATTTTTACAAAAAGCAGCCCTTCATTCATCTGAGCTTGTGCAATGGATGGTGAACGAGTTAAACAAATAGGAGAGTTTCCCTCTCCTTCTTTTTATCTTTTGGGAGGTTACATCATGAAAGTAGCGAAAAATGTGCATGAATTAATCGGCCATACGCCGATCGTTGAAATTACACAGTTTCCGCTTCCAAAAGGAGTACGTCTATTTGCGAAGCTCGAATATTTTAATCCGGGCGGAAGCATTAAAGATCGTCTCGGCCAAGAGCTGTTAAACGATGCACTAGCGACAGGAAAGATCAAAGAAGGCGGAACGATTATTGAACCGACGGCAGGAAATACCGGAATTGGTCTTGCGCTTGCAGCGATCGGAAAAAATATTCGCGTCATTTTTTGCGTTCCAGAAAAATTTAGTATCGAAAAACAACAGCTGATGCGCGCCCTTGGCGCAACGGTCATTCACACACCAACGAGCGAAGGGATGGCGGGAGCGATTCGCAAAGCGAAAGAGCTCGCTGCGGAAATTCCGAACTCCTATTGCCCACAACAGTTTGAAAATCCAGCGAACCCACGGACGTATTATAAAACGCTCGGACCAGAAATTTGGGAACAACTGAACGGACAAATTGACGTATTTGTCGCCGGTGCCGGCTCAGGCGGCACATTTATGGGAACAGCCAAATTTTTAAAGGAAAAAAACAAAACAATTAAAACGGTCATCGTTGAACCTGAAGGCTCGATTTTAAACGGCGGAAAACCTGGTCCGCATCGAACGGAAGGAATCGGTATGGAAAGTTTACCGCCATATATGGATGAACGTTATTTTGATGCAATTTATACAATTTTTGATGACGATGCGTTTCGCCGCGTCAAAGAGCTTGCGCAAAAAGAGGGATTGCTTGTCGGCAGCTCATCTGGGGCAGCATTTCATGCAGCGCTACTAGAGGCGGAACAAGCGAAAGAAGGAACAAACATCGTCGTTGTTTTTCCAGATAGTAGCGAACGATATTTAAGTAAAAACATTTACGAAGGCGGGATGTAACGTGAGAAGAAAAACGAAACTCATTCATGGCGGCATTGCGGGAGATGCGCATACAGGTGCTGTATCCGTTCCGATTTATCAAGTGAGCACGTATAAACAAGAAGCCGTCGGGGTGCATAAAGGATATGAATATTCGCGCACAGGCAATCCAACGCGTCATGCGTTAGAGGAGCTTATTAAAGATGTGGAAGGAGGGTATGCAGGTTTTGCGTTTAGTTCAGGTATGGCAGCAATTACAGCGGTCATGATGTTGTTCAATAGTGGCGATCACGTCATTTTAACAGACGACGTCTATGGCGGCACATACCGCGTGATGACGAAAGTATTAAACCGACTTGGCATTGCGTCAACATTTGTCGATACGAGCGACTTAGCGAACATTGAAGCACACATTCAACCGAATACGAAAGCGATTTATATCGAAACGCCGACCAATCCGCTTTTAAAAATTACTGATTTACAAGGCGCATCAGCCATTGCGAAACGTCATGGACTATTGATGATTGTCGACAACACGTTTAGCACGCCGTATTGGCAAACGCCGATCGCATTGGGTGCAGACATCGTCATTCATAGCGCCACAAAATATTTAGGCGGACATAGCGATGTCGTCGCGGGGCTTGTCGTCGTCAATAACGAACAGCTTGCGAAAGAGATGCATTTTATTCAAAACTCAACAGGTGGCATTCTCGGTCCGCAAGATTCATGGTTATTAATGCGCGGCATGAAAACGCTCGGCATTCGCATGGAAGAACATGAACAAAATACACGAAAAATTGTTGAATTTTTAACAAACCATCCAGCGGTCACACGCGTGTACTATCCAGGGCTTCCGTCTCATCCAAACTATGACGTAGCGAAAAAACAAATGCGCGGCTTTGGCGGCATGGTTTCGTTTGACGTCGGAAGCGGCGAAAAAGCCGAACAAGTATTGACGCGCGTTCGCTACTTTACGCTTGCGGAAAGTTTAGGCGCAGTAGAAAGCTTAATTTCGTTACCAGCGAAAATGACGCACGCCTCTATTCCGAAAGAGCGCCGCGACGAACTTGGCATTACGGACGGTCTCATTCGCATTTCTGTTGGATTAGAAGATGTTGACGATTTAATAGAAGATTTAGCGCGCGCGTTGGCATAAATTACATCGCCCCCTTTTTTCTTTTCTATGATACATTGAAAGGAGGAAGGGGGATGACTGTTTTGGATGAAAAAAAGCGAAATTGGTTAGGAAAAGCGCGTGACTATAAGGCATACAGTCTCGTTTTATTTGCGCTTAGTGCGTTTTTATATATCGGCACACTCATCCCAGGCGCGATCGATGAAGCAAAACGACCACTTGTACTTGGCGCAGTATTTATTCTCATGCTCGGCTCGATCTTTTTCACTCACCGTTCAAACGCATACGTACGAAAAATAGAAGAAGACGCATAAACCCCATTTTCGAATAAAGAAAAAACGTGTAAAATAAAAGAAAATGGGCAAAGGGGGAATACATGATGATGTGGATGATTACAGGCTTAGTGATCACAGCCGTCATCGGCTTTGTTATTATTGCGGAAGTGAACGCTGAAGCATAAAACAGTCTCCAAATCGGAGGCTGTTTTTTATACAACAATTGTGAACAACTTCACAACTGTCGTCGACCTCCAATCTTGCAAAAATCCCAGGGGATCGACGACAAGTTATTTTCCGGGATTTTTGCACATGTAGCAAGGCATATAGCATATTGACTGAATTTTCAAATGTGTGTATAATGACATTGTATATATTTTCCGTATGTTGATATATCAACACTTTTTTGGGTTTGTATCGTACCTATGAGGAATTGAAACAGGGGAATAGACGGAGCAGTGACATTGCCACTTCTCGTTTGTATCGTACCTATAAGGATTAAAAAAGCTGTTCCGACGTGTTGTTCGGAACAGCTTTTATGTTTCTATAATTTCCAAAGACCTTTCTTTTGTTGACGTGCTTTTCGTTCAGCTGTAATAAAGCGTTGTTGATATTTGACATTTGGTTGAATTGTCATCACTCGTGCATATCCGTCTTTGACAAGCGTTTCGTTATACAGCTCTTTTCCGACCCAAACATACGCTAGAAAACGACCGTATTTGTCTTTCACTCCTACATCAAATTCAAGCGTAACCGTTTGATTGGTCAATCGTTTTTTCGTGTAATTAGACGCTTCTTTCCCATACTTTTCTACTGGTTTTTGAGGATGAACGGTTTCTGGCGTATTAACGCCAATGAAACGAACTCGTGATGTTGCGCCGTTAGAAAAACGAACATCGATTGTGTCGCCGTCTACTACACGAATAACTTTTACGACATGTTTTGAATTAACACGAATGGCAGGGGGATGAATAGTTTTATTTGTTTGACGAATGATATTACCGTTTTTATCGTGATAATGGTATTCTCCATATTTTAGTCCCCATTTTTCGCAATTTGTTCGACAAGTATGCCCGCCGTTTGCATCTGTTTTTCCAGGGTGAGCATATACAGAAGAAGTGAAGAAAATAGCGAAAGCTGTAACAAGTGATAATAGAACCCTTAACAATATCGATCCCTCCCAAGTCCTTATGTTTTTTGCTCCCTTCCCTATTATTTGTATATTTAAAAATTATGTCAAGAAAATGTGATGATGTATAAAATTTTGTGTAAAGCATTTTGCTAGACCAAAAGAAAAAAGGTAGGGTATTCTCTGATTGGACGAAAAACATTCCAGAGA
>NZ_RXXX01000032.1:0-34673 GCF_011006755.1 Anoxybacillus sp. MB8 | reverse complement strand
TCGTCAAACGAACAGACGAAATCATATCGTGCATGTTATCGCCTTATTCGAATGGGAAAATGGAGGGAACGAATAACAAGATCAAGCTGATGAAACGTCGGGGATACGGATACAGAAATATCCAACGTTTTGCATTGCGGGTTCGGTTAGAAACAGCTAACATACTTTAATGGCAGGTACAAGTACATCTTTTGGTGATGAACCTGTTTTTTAGTTCAATCACCACTTTTATGCAGTTGTGATTTTTGTCTATTCATGTCGAAGGGGACGCGATACAATGGAAGTACATAGGAGGTGGCAGGTGTGAGCAGGTGGTTATGGCTATGTGTTGCTTTCTTTTTATTTCCTTCTGTCGTTCAAGCGGATGGAAAAGAGGAATGGATTGTGCGAGTGCAGCATCCGTCCAATTTCTCCGATATTCAATCATACGTCGTAGATACGGTCGGAATGTTTGCGAAAGTGGTGGTCACAGAAGAAGAACGAGAACACATTTCTCGTTTGCCGTTTGTTTTAAAAATGGAGAAAAATGATATGAAGCGAGCAGCTGTTAATGACCCATTGTTTTCGGAACAATGGTCTTTGGAGATGGTTCGTTGGCATTTTCCAACAGTGACATCGGTGAACCGGCTGATTGGAAAAGCGATGATTGTTGATGGACGAGAAGAAGTGTATGACGGACAGGCGTTTTTCGGTGAACATATCGTCATCAAGCTTGGAGAAGACACATTATCTCGCCTTTCTGTCACAGTAGATCATATCGAAGGACCATGGCGTATACAGGTGAAAGATGAAAAAGGGACGACGTTAGGGGAAAATGAAGGTGAACTTCCTCGCCTTGATGTTCTCATCCCCCGTCCTTCGTCAACGATTCATCTATATGTTACGGCGCCAAATTGGGCGAATCCTCCGCGCATCGTGGAATTGAAAGGTGTCAATCATGTCCTTGTTGCGGTTGTTGATTCAGGTGTCGTACAACATGAAGATTTGAACGATCATGTGCTGTATAGTGTAAGCGTTGATTATGCGGAAAACAAGCGATATGCGGATGATACGTATGGGCATGGGACGCATGTGACCGGCATTTTAGCTGCTAGCGTCAATAATGGAAAAGGAATAGCAGGACTGATCGGAGATGCGCCCGTAGATATTTTACCGATTAAAGTGTTAGACCGTTACGGAGTCGGTGGTGATTTTGAAATTGCGAAAGGGGTCAAATATGCGCTTGAGCACGGTGCTTCGATTATTAATTTAAGCTTAGCCGGTCAAGGAGAAACGGAAGTATTAAAAGCGGTCATCGAAGAAGCTGTCAAACGTGGCGTGCATGTTGTGGCGGCGGCTGGCAATAGCCATATGCCAACGACAAATATTTATCCCGCTAGCTACCCTGGAGTTATTACGGTCGCAGCGGTTGATCGACAACAAATGCCGCTTTCTATTTCGAATTATGGTTGGGACGTAGAAGTAAGCGCCCCTGGGGATTTTTTAATAAGCACATATCCATCAGGTTATCGGGCGATGCGCGGCACGTCGATGGCTGCTCCGCACGTCTCCGCGCTATTGGCTGTATTGCGCGCAATGTATCCAGAAGAAGATGCGTTTCAACTTCGCAACCGTATATGGAAGACGGCGAAAGATGTATATTGGCGCGGATATGATATGTATACAGGGTATGGGATTATTCAATGGCAACAAGCGCTTGCGTTATCGGCTCCGTCAAATATCGACTGGCTGAACTTACAACCGGGACAGCCCATTGAAAAAAATCGTACGTATATGTTAGGTTTGTCTTCGCGTTTTGTAGGGAAAAATGGTCACCTTTTTATCAATGGAAAACTTGTTCATTCATTCGTTATTCATCAGGAGATGATGCCGTTTCGTTTGTTTGATCTAGCGAAACAACAAGGAGACGTGGCGGTTGTCATCACCGATGAACAACAACGAGTGATCGCTTCCAATGTTCGTGCTGTTCCTATTCGACCGACGCCGTTTTCCGATGTAAAGAAAACATATTGGGCGTATAGCGATATTTTACAGGCACAACAACTTGGAATGATACGCGGATATGGAGATGGGACGTTTCGTCCAAACACCCCTCTAACGCGTGGAGAAAGTATGGTGATGCTTGCTCGCCTGTTCGGTTGGGAAGTGCCATCTTTGTTGTCCGCTCCTTTTGTCGATGTGCCATTGACAGCGACGAATGCGTTGTTAGTAGCGACGGCAGCGGAAAAAGGAATTGTGAAAGGAACGGAAGGAAAAGCGTTGTTACATGAGCAACTGACGCGCGGACAGTTTGCTTTACTTCTCATGCGTGCGCTTCAACTAGAGAACGAGCCGATTCGCTCTGTTTCCCCATTTCAAGATGTAACACAACAAGATATGTGGAAAGCGGTGCAGTTGTTAGCGGAACGAGGGATCGTTGCGAAAACGACATATTTTTATCCGAATGAACCTGTGACGAGGGCGCAAATGTGCGCGATGCTTGTGCGTGTTTCGACACTTATTCGACAATATTCGACAAAAACAGCATAAAAAAAGCCCCACCGTTTCCAAATGGGTGGGGAGGCTGACTTAGCAACCAAAACCTTATCGCATAAGTAAGTATAGCCGTTTTTTTTAAAAAAATCACTACAAAAATAATAACTTTGCTGTATAAAATTGTCGCTTTGTGTCGTTTTTTGTCGAAAAAAGATAGAGACGTGTCGAAAAGAAAAATATGCGTTGTCGGGTATGGAAAAGGTTAGGATTGTTTGTTATGCTTGATGATAGAAAAATGTCGAAAGGGAGAAGAATATGCTGGGGAAACGTCACGTATATTGTCTTTTGATCGTTTTTCTTGCTTTTTTTTCTGTTCCTATGCATAGTTGGGCAAATACAGAATTAAAGCAAGAAGGACGATTTGTTGATGTTACAGACGGCCATTGGGCAAAAAATGAAATTGATTTTTTAGCACATGCGCAAATTATTAACGGTTATCACGCTGGACAAACATCGGAGTTTCGTCCGGCGCAATCGGTGACGCGGGCAGAAGCGGCGAAAATGATCGTCAGCGCTCTCGGACAGACAGAGTGGAAAGACGGAACGTTGTCATTTCAAGATGTCCCGGCCAATCATTGGGCGCGTGGCTGGATTGCGCGTGCGGTACAGCTTGGCATTATGGGAGGAGACGGTACGACGAATTTTCGTCCAAATGACAGTCTTTCCCGCGCGGAAATGAGCATCGTTCTTGTGAACGCCTTTTCCCTTCCGAGCAAAGGTGCTGCGGTTGAGGCTGCTTCCGTATTTAAAGATACGACAGGTCACTGGGCACTTGCGCACATTAATCGTCTATATTATCACGGTATAGCGAACGGACGGGACGGACAATTTTTCCCGAAAGATGCGATTTCCCGTGCTGAATTTGCGACGTTGTTAGCTCGGACGATTAACGATCAGTTCCGTTTACCGTTGCCGGACTTAATCGAACAAGGAAAAACGAACATTCAAGGAACGGTGACGACTGCTACGCTTAATGTTCGACAAACGCCATCAGCGACAGGAGTGCTTGTTGGAACATTACAAAAAGGACAAGTTGTGGATGTGTACGATCTTAATGGCTATTGGGCAAAAATTGCTTATAACGGTCAGTTTGCTTACGTGCATAAAACGTATTTAAAATTGCGAAATATCGCAGGTTCTCCTGTGAAAGGGCGCATTATTGTCGTCGATGCAGGACACGGTGGAAAAGATCCCGGTGCCATGAGCGGAGGAGCGAACGAAAAAACGATTGTGCTTGAAGTGGCGAAATTCGTAAAAGAAAAGCTTGAAAAAGCAGGCGCAACCGTTATTATGACGCGAGAGACAGATGTGTATCCGACGTTGCAAGATCGTGTAAATATCGCAAAAAACAACTACGCAGAAATGTTTGTCAGCATTCATACAAATTCGGCGACAAATACAAGTGCGAAAGGAGCAGAAGTGTTTTACGATTCATCGACGAATCCGAACGGAGAGGAAAGTAAAAAGTTAGCACAATACATTCAAGCGGAGATTGTCCGCATGGCGAATATGGTCGATCGCGGCGTGAAAAATAGCGGACTTTACGTTTTACGCAACAATAGTGTAACAAGCGTGCTCGTCGAACTTGGATTTATTTCTAACGCAGAAGATCGTGCGAAATTAACGTCACCGGAATATCAAAATCTATATGCTGAAGCGATTTATCAAGGGATTGTGAAATACTATACATCACAATAGAGGAGGTGGCATGGTGCGCAAGTGGATTTTCCCTATCGTTTTTGTTTTCATGTTGGTCTTAACAGCGTGCGAGCAGGAACACGCAGGGGCAAGTGAAGAGCAAGAAATTGCAACAGCGCCGTGGACAGAGCAACAAATAGCGGATACGAATAGCCGTTTAAATCAAATCGACGAAAAGATCAAACAACTGGAGCAACAGCTCACGAAAATGAAAACAGCTGCGGGATCGCCGCAAGTGTTTAAAGATGTTCCGGTTGATCATTGGGCGTATGTTTCGGTCGCTCGTTTATATCATCAAAACATTGTTGGTGGCGTGGGGGACGGTTTGTTCGCTCCGAATCAGGCGATTACGCGTGCGCAAGCAGCAGCGATGCTTGTTAGAGCATTTCAACTTCCGTTATCAAACAAGCCATCGATTTTTGCGGATGTCCCAAATTCTCATCCGTTTGCCCGCGAAATTATGACAGCGTATGAGGCTGGTTTTGTCGGAGGGTACCCAAACAATCGTTTTGCCCCCCAAGAGTCCATGAAGCGAAAACATATGGCAATGATTATTCAGCGCGCTTTTCGCTTGCAAGCAACGTCAGCGCCATATGCAGGATATAAAGATGTAACAAACGGAACAGAAGGGGCGCTAGAAATTCGCATTATCTCTCAACATGGGATTGCGGAAGGAAGTAATGGCTATTTTTATCCAGAACAACCGACGACCCGCGCTCACTTTGCTACATTTATGGATCGAGCGCTACAAAATAAATAGGCTGTGCATGTGCACAGCCTATTTGATTTTTTTTACTTCGATTCCTTTATAGTAGTACTTTAAAATTTGATCGTACGTAAACCCTTTTTCCGCCATTGAACGCGCACCCCATTGGCTCATGCCAAGTCGATGCCCCCATCCATTTCCTGTGAATGTAAATTCAGTTGGAGCGGTTGGATAGTAAATCGTTTCATTTTCTGTACGAATCGAAGCATTTCCGTTTGAAATGATCGTTTGTCCGCTATTCGTTTGAAGTGTGTAGCCAACAATATGATCGACCGTTTGTTCTGAACCGTCCGCAAGTTTTACTTTTACATTGGCATTTCCTTTGACATCGAAAGCAATACTTTTTAATGAAACGCCAAAAAATGAACGAAATGCATCAGGTGATGACACAAACGAAGGTCGCGCTTGCACAGTACGTTTTTGGCCTGTGTCTGGATTGTACACAGTCGCTTCCATTTGTTGTACGCTTCCTGCACTTGTTTTTTGCGTGACACGAAGCGACACGACTTGTTCGTTTGTTAGTTTAAATTTTGATGATACGACATTTGTTGCGACTTTTCCGTTCCATCCGTAATGTGGATTGCTCGCATGACGATCGTACGGATCGGAAACAGAGCGAATGTAAGGAACAGCGCCACTCCACACATTTTCGCTATTTTCTGTATTCCCGCCAGAACTTGAATGAAAATAGGCAGCAATCGGCTCATTTTGATATGTTGCATACACACCTGCTGTTTCGTTGACTGCTGCGGTGGATGTCGCTTGTTCTTTTGATTTTCCACCGTACACTTGGCTCGCCACCGTCATTTGCAAAAATGATGATTTTTTCAATTGAGCGTATGCGTAGCTACGTGCAGCGACAGCTTGTGCTTTTAACGCTTCTTTATGCCAAGATGATGGCATTTCCCCAGGGACAACACCTTTTAAATAGTCTTCCATGTCTAACGTATTAAATAAGTTTGGTGCCGTTTGTCCTGGTGTAATTTCAAACGAACCGCGGTATTTTACGGGTGCTGATGTGCCGTTTGCTTGTTGAATGCTGCCGATCGTGACGTCGTGTTGGTCGTTTCTTGTCACTTCATCTAATAAAAAACCGCTTGTCGATGTGTAAGAAACGCCATTGATCGTTGCGACGACCGATCCGTTCATTTGCGAAAAGGCAATCGGATTTGTAAATGGGATCACTTGTTTTGTTTTCAAATCAATGAGTTGATAGTTTCCATTTACTGTCGCCAGGAACGTTGCGGTCGGCAATAGTTTTACCTTTACCGGTGTCGGATATGTTGCTGCATCAACGGATGTTGGGATAAAAAGAAACATGCTAAAAGCGACTACGATCCATCGAATGCTTTTCATCATTATTTCGCCGCCTCTATTTGTTGTTTCAATTTCTCGACTTCTTGCTCGAGCTGTTGAACGCGCTGTTCAAGTTTCGTGACGCGCTCATTTAGCGGGTTTATTTTTGCCAGCACCCATTCTACACTTGCTAAAACAGGTTCGCTATTTGCCAGTGCTTTTGATGCAGACACGGTTAACATCGCTGCAAGCAACATCATGATAATTGTTCTTTTTTTCACCGTTTTCTCCTCCCTCATTCCTATCTATCTCACATTATACCAAATCATTTCAACAAAAAGGACGAAAATGTAACAACATTCTAGTTTTCTATTTTCCATTTGTCGATTTTAAAATTTATGGTATAATGTCTGATAGGTTTGTGAAAAGAGATGGTAGAAAGTGTTACTTTTTAAACAATAATTGATTGAAAAATCGGGAATGCTAACGAATAGGGAGGTTTCCTATGGTTTATTTCACCTTATTTCTTTGTTTTGTTTTAGCTGTGCTCATTACGCCTGTCGTGAAATGGTTGGCGTTTCGAGTTGGTGCGACGGACAAGCCAAATCAGCGGAAAGTGCACCAAAAAATTATGCCTCGTTTAGGTGGATTAGCGATTTTTATTAGTTTTATCGTCGGTTATTTTGTATTGCAACCAGCTAGCCCATATGCGACGGCGATTGTCATTGGTGCGACAATCATCGTGTTAACGGGTGTGCTTGATGATATATATGAGTTGCCGCCAAAGTGGAAGCTGCTCGGTCAAATCATTGCCGCCATTGTCGTCGTATACGGTGGCATTCGCGTCGATTTTATTAACTTGCCATTTGGTGGTCATTTACAATTTGGATTATTAAGCATCCCGATTACGATGCTTTGGATTATCGGGATTACAAATGCGATTAACTTAATTGACGGTTTGGACGGTTTAGCTGCTGGCGTATCGTCCATTGCGCTTGTCACGATTGCTGGAATGGCAGCGACGATGGGCAATACGTACGTGTTTGTCTTTGCGATGAGTTTATTATTGCTCGGAAGTACGCTCGGTTTTCTTTTATATAATTTCCATCCAGCGAAAATTTTTATGGGTGATACAGGGGCATTGTTTTTAGGCTATATGATCTCTGTGTTATCGCTTCTCGGCTTTAAAAACGTTACGGTGTTTTCGTTAATTATCCCGATTTTGATTTTAGGGGTACCTATTTCAGATACGTTATTTGCGATCGTCAGACGCATCGTTAATAAGCAACCATTATCCGCACCGGATAAATCGCATTTGCATCATTGCTTATTGCGTCTTGGATACAGCCATCGTCAAACAGTGTTAATTATTTATGGCATGGCAGCGATGTTTGGCCTTGCGGCAGTTGTATTATCGAAAGCGACGATGTTTGGCGCATTAGTCGTCATCGCGTTTGTGTTGCTTGTTGTTGAGCTTGTTGTCGAGAAAGTTGGGCTTATCGGGAAAGATTATCGTCCGCTACTGAAGATGGTTCGCGGCATGAAAAAAATTTCATAATTCATGAAACGAAAGAGGGTGTCTCGCGAGACACCCTCTTCATTGTTCTTGAGCGAATTGTTCGGTTCGTGCTTGATAAGACGATACGTCAAGATGTGTTTTTAACGTTTGTTTAATTTCATCTACTGTTGCTTCATCAAGCCGGTAATAATATACTCCGCTAATGCGTGCATCTTCCCCTTTGAGATGAAGCGTTTCGATGTTTGCACCTGTTCCTTTTGTTGCATAAGCAAAGAAGCCTTTCATTTCCTCAAACGTTAAGTTCGTTGTCATGTTTTTCCCGACCGCTTCCATCACATCATCAAATTTCGTGAGCGACTGTACGCTCATCGCTTTTTTGAAGATTGCTTTCATCAGTTCTTGTTGACGTTTGCCGCGCTCGATGTCGTTGTCATATTTACGTGTTCTTGCAAGCGCCAGCGCTTCTTCGCCGTTTAATGTTTGTAAGCCTGGTTTTAAATGAATGGCGTTTTTCCGATCATGTGAATCCATTTCGCGAAGTTCGTAAGGGACATCAAACTCAATGCCACCGAGTTCGTCAACGACATCAACAAACGCTTCAAAGTTCATTTTGACGTAATAATCGACTGGAATATCGAGCAATTCTTCGACGGTTTCAATCGTTGCTTTTACTCCACCATATGCATGAGCGTGTGTAATCTTATCGTATTTTTTCTCGATTGGAATGTATACGTAAGAGTCGCGTGGGATGCTAAGCAATTTTACCGTTTTATCTTTCACGTTAAATGTCGCAAGGACAAGCGCATCGGAACGTACCGCTCCCATTCCTTTCTTTTGGCGAATGTTGCTGTCGTCTACGCCGATAAATAAAACAGAAATATTATCAGAATTCGGATCCACTTCTTTTATTCGCTTTTCTGATTTTTCGCGGCCGTCAATTTGTTCAAATGATTGCTGAATGACGGACTGTGCTTTATTGAAAAGAAACGTGGCGTATGCCCCTCCCCCGATGATGAGAAGAAGCAATGGGAGTAGAACAAATGTCCATATTTTTCTTCGCTTTTTCCTTTTTTTCATATATGCTCGTCTATTTTGCATCGTCGTTCCCCTTTTTTCAAAAGTTCAACAAATATCGACATGTAAACAATCATCATTTTACAAAATTTTTATGCAACCGTAAACGAAAATTTTTTTACTGCGCGACATCAAACTCGACGTATACATGCTCACCATCTGTAATGGTGCTTTTCCCATTAGTCAGTTCTGTCATCCATGCGCGAAAATCGTCTTTTTGTTTTTCTTCGACGTATGTGTCAATCGTCACGTGTTCTGCATAATGAATGTTTTTTATCGTATAAGTAGAGGCGCGCAGTTCATTTTCGACTTTTCCGAGCCATGTATAGTCAAACGTTGTATGCATGATCCGCATCAGTTTACGTTCGACAATACCTGCGGCTTTTAGGCCTTCTGTCACAGCTTTTCCGTAAGCGCGCACAAGCCCGCCAGCACCGAGTTTAATGCCGCCGAAATATCGTGTGACAACGACGACGGTGTTTTTTAGCTTTTTCTTTTTCAACACTTCGAGCATTGGAACGCCTGCCGTTCCGCTTGGTTCACCATCATCGTTTGCTTTTTGAATGTGATCGTGTTCGCCGATCATATATGCGGAACAGTTATGCGTCGCATCCCAATGTTTTTTCTTGATTTGTTGGATAAAGCGAACCGCTTCTTCTTCTGTTGTTGCGCGTTCGACGTAACAAATGAAGCGCGATTTTTCAATGACGATTTCTGCCTCTCCATATCCTTTTACCGTATAGTATGTCTCTAACAACGTGTAATCACCTCGAATGATTATTGGAATGTTGTGTACTTTTTGACGAAAAATGCTGATAGAAATAGATGAAACATGCTATAATAAAAATTATAAAACGATATGTCAAATGTTCAAAGCAAGAAGGACATTCAAATAAAAGTCAGAAAAGTCATTTTGTTTGACTTTTGGTCATTTTTTCTTTAGGTGGTGTGTATGTCCAATAAAAAAATAAATGCAAAAGAGCTCGACCGAATTGTAAAAAAAATGATTGAAACGGTCGACCAAAGTAAAGCGGAAATTTTTCATATTAGCGAACAGTCGCGCAAAGAACATGAGCGGTTGCTTGAAGAGCTCAGGCAAACGAAAGAAGAAGTGCAACGCGTCATTTCTCAAACGGATGAGTTAGAAATGAAAACAAGGCTCGCACGGCAGCGGCTGTCCGACGTCAGCAAAAACTTCTCGCATTATACGGAAACAGAAATTCGCCAAGCGTATGAGAAAGCGCATTCGCTACAAATGGAACTGGCGATGGCGCAAGAGAAAGAAAAACAGCTGCGTCAACGTCGTGATGAGCTAGAAAGACGTTTAGCTTCTGTAAAAGAAACGATTGAGCGAGCTGATCATTTAATTGGTCAAGTGACGGTTGTGCTGAACTATTTGAACGGAGATTTCCGAGAGTTGAGCGAGTTTATTACTGGCGCAAATGAAAAACAAGAATTTGGGCTGCGCATTATTGAAGCGCAAGAGGAAGAGCGAAAGCGGTTGTCGCGAGAAATACACGATGGCCCAGCACAAATGCTCGCGAACGTCATTATGCGTTCCGATTTAATTGAACGCATTTACCGTGAGCACGGTGCAGAGGAAGCGATTCGTGAAATGCGCGATTTAAAAAAAATGGTGCGCTCTGCGTTATACGAAGTGCGCCGCATCATTTACGATTTACGGCCAATGGCGCTTGATGATCTCGGTTTAATTCCGACGTTAAAAAAATATTTACAAACGATCGAAGAATATCATAAAAAAACAATTACGTTTACATACATAGGAGAAGTACGCCGTTTATCCGATCGTTTTGAAGTCGCCATTTTCCGCCTCGTGCAAGAAGCGGTTCAAAATGCATTAAAGCATGCGGAGGCGAAGGAGATTCAAGTGAAAATGGAGCTAAAAAAAGATAGTTTGCTGATCGTCGTAAAAGATGATGGCAAAGGATTTAATCCGAATGAAAAAAAAGATAAAGCATTCGGATTAATCGGTATGCGTGAGCGTATCGAATGGTTGGAAGGGAAACTACATCTTTATTCACAACTTGGACGCGGAACGATCGTTACGATGCATATACCGCTTCATAAGACGCAACAGAAAGGGGAACAACAGTGAAAACGCGCATCGTTTTAATTGATGACCATAAACTATTTCGAGAAGGAATTAAACGCATTTTAGATTTTGAACAAGATTTTGAAGTTGTCGCGGAAGGAAGCGACGGTGACGAAGCGCTAGCGCTTGTCGAGCAATATAAACCAGATGTCGTCATCATGGACATGAATATGCCACATGTCAATGGCGTGGAGGCGACGCGCCAACTCATTGAGGCGTATCCGGATACAAAAGTAATCATTTTATCGATTCACGATGATGAAAGTTACGTCATGCACGCCTTGCAAACAGGAGCGATGGGATATTTATTAAAAGAGATGGATGCAGACGCCTTAATTGAAGCGGTTCGTGTCGTGGCGGACGGCGGCTCGTATTTGCATCCGAAAGTGACGCATAATCTTGTGAAAGAATATCGTCGTCTCGTCGCTGGAGAGGGAACAGGACAAGAAAAGAAAAAACAAGCGGTACGCCGACCGTACCATTTATTGACGCGCCGCGAATGTGAAGTGTTGCAGTTGTTGGCGGACGGAAAAAGTAATAAAGGCATTGCCGATACGCTCTTTATTAGCGAAAAAACGGTGAAAAACCATGTAAGCAATATTTTGCAAAAATTAAATGTGAACGATCGAACGCAAGCGGTTGTCGTTGCGATTAAAAACGGCTGGGTAGAAGTGAAATAAGGTTGTCGAGTGGATTCGACAACCTTTTTCAATGCAAGGATAGTTATAATATAGTACAATGCAAGTAGGAAAAATTTTGGACAAGGAAGGTAAAGGCAATGAAAACGGCGATTTTAACAGATAGTACAGCATATATCCCGAAGCATATTCGCGAACAGTTGAATATACATATCATTCCTTTAAGTGTTGTCTTTGGAACGGAGACGTATCGAGAAGAAATCGATATAAGTGCAGAAGATTTTTTTGACAAAGTCAAAACGAGCGAACAACTGCCGACAACGTCACAGCCGCCGATTGGACTATTTGTTGAAACGTTCGAGCAGCTTGCAAAACAATACGATGCGGTCATTTCGATTCATTTATCAAGCGGCATTAGCGGAACGTACCAGGGGGCCGTTTCCGCAGGGCAAATGGTTGAAGGCATTCGTGTGTATGCATACGATTCGGAAATTAGCTGCATGGTGCAAGGTTTTTATGCGATAGAGGCGGCAGAAATGGCGCAAGCAGGTATGCATCCAGAGGCGATTATTGCGCGGCTAGATGAAATGAAGCGATCGGTGCGCGCATATTTTATGGTTGATGATTTATCGCATTTGCAGCGCGGTGGGCGGTTGAGTGGCGCACAAGCGTTTATCGGCAGCCTTTTACAAGTGAAACCGATTTTACATTTTGTTGATAAAGTGATCGTGCCGTTTGAAAAAATTCGTACACGTAAAAAAGCGTTAAGCCGAATAGAAGAGCTATTTGCTGAAGATGCGATGCTCGGCGTTCCGATGCGTGCGGTCATCATTCATGCGAATCGTGAAGAAGAAGCGCGCGCATGGAAAGAAAAGCTCGAACAACAATACCCGCACGTTGAATTTTTCCTTAGTTATTTCGGACCGGTCATTGGCACACATTTAGGTGAAGGAGCAATGGGATTCGGTTGGTATAAAAAATAAACAGGAATTTTTTTGATTAGCGCGAATAGAAGAAGTGGGCGACTCGTCCACTTCTTTTTTAGTGGGGTGATTTCGTTGCATCTCGCAGGCAAGCAGCTGCTAAAGTCTGAACTTTCTTTTTCTTATGATACGAAATATGTTCAAATCGTTGAAAGTATCGTCAAAACGAAAAAAGGTTATCGCTGTGTGCGATGCGACAATGAGGATCAACAACTTTTTGCCTCTTTTCCGTGCGCTCGTTGTGGACGCATATGTACGTATTGTCGAAAATGTGTCATGATGGGACGATGTAGCGAATGCAATCCGCTCGTCATATGGACGGGCCCAATTCCCTCCACCTCTTTTTCTTCACCGCTGAAATGGAGCGGTAAACTATCCCCAGCCCAACAACTTGCTTCCGACGAAGTGTGTCAGGCGATTGATCGAAACGACTCCTTGCTCGTTTGGGCCGTATGTGGTGCAGGAAAAACGGAAGTGTTATTTGCGGGAATCAATCTGGCGCTGTCGCACGGAAAGCGCGTTTGCATCGCCGCTCCGCGCACAGATGTCGTATTAGAGCTAGCTCCGCGCTTGGCGAGCGTATTTCCATCGGTCGATATGGCGGCATTATATGGCGGTAGCGAAGACCGTGGCAAACTTGCTTCATTGACGGTGGCAACGACGCATCAACTACTTCGGTATTATCAGGCGTTCGATGTCATGATTGTTGATGAAGTGGATGCATTTCCGTATAGCGTTGATCCGATGCTTTCGTACGCTGTTGAACGTGCTCGAAAACCGACGTCTTCACTCATTTACTTAACCGCAACACCTAACGAACAATGGCAATATGAAGTAAAAAGTGGAAAGCGAAAAGCGGTAACCATTCCTGCGCGCTATCATCGTCACCCACTCCCTGTCCCTACATTTGAATGGTGCGGCAATTGGCAAAAAAAGTGGCGCCACCACCGTTTACCGTTATGTGTCGTTCAATGGATGTATGCCCATTTAGAACAAAAGAAGCAAGCTTTTGTATTCGTTCCCCACATCGACTTTTTACAACAAGTTGTTCCCTACTTACAACAATTTCATCCGCACATTGAAGGGGTACATGCCGAAGATCCGAAACGAAAAGAAAAAGTGCTCGCTTTTCGACGCGGACAAATTCCTATTCTTGTGACAACGACCATTTTAGAGCGCGGGGTAACTGTGCCGAACATTGATGTCGCTGTGTTAGGCGCAGAACAACCGATTTTTACCGAAAGTGCGCTCGTACAAATTGCTGGACGGGTCGGACGGAGTGCCCAATATCCGACAGGTGATATTCGCTTTTTTCATTTTGGAAAAACGAAAGCAATGCTTAAAGCAAAGCGCCATATTGTACGTATGAACGAAGAAGCGCGAAAGAGAGGATTGATCGACGAATGAAATGTGTCATTTGTCATGATGAATGGATGCCACACATGTCGTTTTCCATCCTTTTGACGCTTCGTCAAGCGGATGTTTGTTGTCCGCGTTGTCGTGCACGTTTTATTCGTCTGGAAGGAAGTTGTTGTGAACGATGCAGCCGTTTCAGTGATCAGACGGTATGTGAAGATTGTATCGCGTGGGAGAAACGAAAAAGTGCTTTAAAACAAAACGTCTCGGTGTATATGTACAACGATTGGATGAAAGAAGTGATGAACCGTTTTAAATTTCGGGGTGATTATGCGCTTGTCGAAGCTTTTCGTTGCGATGTTCGCACGGTTTTTTCTAAATATTTTTCTTCTGATGTATTCCTCGTTCCGATTCCGCTTAGTCCTTCTCGATTAGCTGAACGCGGATTTAATCAAGCAGAAGCGATCGCTTCGCTTTTACCATTGCCAATCATTTCTCCTTTGCGACGAATCGATGACGAAAAACAATCGAAAAAATCGAGACGTGAACGTTTTGTCGGACGGAAGTTTTTTCTCGCGGGAGGAAATGTCGCAGGAAAGCGCATTGTGATCGTGGATGATATTTACACGACAGGGGCGACGGTGCACGAAGCGGCAAAAATTCTGTATGACGCAGGTGCGCGCGAGGTTTGTTCGTTTACGCTCATCCGTTCATAGTTGGGAACAAACTCCCATTGAAAAGTGTGCAACGATGGTCGATATAAAAAGTAGGAAACTTGGAGAACGGAGATGGATTTTATGGAAATTCGCGGATACGGACATTATCGCTCAACATCTTCATCATCGACGACTGTGACTTTAAAAGCCGGAGATGTGTATGAAGCGGTCGTGAAAGAGCAAGTAGGTGAAAAAGAAGCGATCGTGCAATTGCGAGGGGTTGACATTCGTTTTCGTTTTGAAGGAGACGTACCACCTTCTGGAAGAGTGAAAGTGCAAGTGACAGGTGGGAACGGGGATGTGGTCGAAGGAAAGGTTGTGACGCCTCCTTCCTCTTCATCATTTGAAACGCTTGAAACGCCTGAACTTCGCCAAGCGGCAGCGATTGTGGCTCAAAAGCAACTGCCGCTCACTCGTGAAACGGTGGAGTCGTTGCGCACATTTTTAGCAGAAGGAAAAGGAACGATTGAACAAAAGTTAGAAACGATTCAAATCGCCGCAAGTAAAAAGCTTGATATGACAGTAAAGCAGTTACAAGCGGTGCATGAAGCGCTTCACGGCAAGCCGTTAAGCGAGTCGCTACATGAAATTGTACGCGCGATCGACGCTCATTTTTCATTTACTCCAATCGCCAAGCAACGCTCGCAAACGATCAGCGAGTTACGTGCACAGTTACAACAAGAAAAAAATATTGATCGCGTCATCGAATGGACGAAACAGTTTGCCGAAGAAAACGGGCATGAAGAAATCGCGAAAGCTGTTCGGGAAGCGACTGTACTAAAAGAGCGCGGGCATGAGTCGTTTGCCCGCAGCCGCATTATGCAAGCGGTCGCTATGGCAGAAGTGAACGAAAAGAAAACAGATGACGCACAACCAGAACGAACAACAACACAAGAAAAACAGTTGCACATCGTGCGGCAACAAATTGAACGCGAACCGATCGTTGCGAAAGCGATCGCTATCGCGAAAGGAAGCGACATCGTTCGTCAAATGCTCGGCTCAGCGTTGCAAGAGGCAGAACAATTGTATCGCTCAGGCCAACCACTTAGCGCGAAACAACGATTGCTTGAAGCGTTTGCTTCTGTAGAGAAAAAGGAAGGCGTTTCGGTACAACCGTCCTCGCCTTCACACAAGCAAGTCATCGATGAAGCGAAACGCATCGTGCGCACTGCTCGCAATGTCGAAGATGCGGTTCGTCAGCTGAAAGAAACGGTTTTACCACGCATTGAATCGAAGGAACTATACGAAGCCGTTGAACGTGTACAACAACTAGGAGAAAAAGCAAAAAACGAACTTATTCAAGCATTGCGTACAGTAGGAGACCAACCGAGTAAGTCAACATTGCCGTTAGAAATAAAAGAAGCACAGCTGAAACAAGTGATCGACGTACGGAAGCAAGCAGAAAGTGCCCCGAATGTGAAAGTAGTGGAGCCACAAGTGAGAGAAGTCGTTCGCACACTACCAGCGGATCAAGCAGAAAAAATCGCTCGTGCGTTTGACCAAGCGAAACAGCTCGAGACAGTTGGCCGAAGCGCGGAAGCCCGACACCAGCTAGTTCAAGCGTTACGTACGGTAGAGGAAGAAACGACAGCCGACATCGTGCGCACAGCGAAAGAAGCAGTACGTACGAATGTGCCAACCACGGCGTTGGAGGCAAAAGAAGCGCAGTTTAAGCAGCTCACTGACGTACGGAAACAAGCAGAAAGTGCCCCGAATGTGAAAGTAGTGGAGCCACAAGTGAGAGAAGTCGTTCGCACACTACCAGCGGATCAAGCAGAAAAAATCGCTCGTGCGCTCGAACAAGTAAAACAGCTCGAGACCGTTGGGCGGAGTGTCGAAGCTCGTCAACAGTTGGTTCAAGCGTTACGTACGGTGGAAGAAGAAGCGACAGCGGACGTGGTGCGCACAGCAAAAGAAACAGTCCGAGCGAATACGCCAACGTCAGCGGTAGAAACAAAAGAAGTACAGCTGAAACAAGTGGTTGACGTACGAAAGCAAGCAGAAAGTGCCCCGAATGTGAAAGCCGTCGAGCCGCAAGTAAGAGAAATCGTTCGTACGTTGCCGGCGGAACAAGGAGAGAAGCTCGCTCGCGCGTTTGACCAAGTAAAACAGCTCGAGACGGTTGGGCGAAGTGCGGAAGCTCGTCAACAGCTCGTTCAAGCGTTACGTACGGTAGAGGAAGAAGCGGTTACGGACGTCGTACGCACAGCAAAAGAAGCGGTCCGAGTGAATGCGCCAACGTCAGCGGTAGAAACAAAAGAGGCGCAATTAAAGCAACTCACTGACGTACGAAAACAAGCAGAAAGCGCTCCGACGGTGAAAGCCGTGGAGGCACAAGTGAGAGAAGTGGTTCGTACGTTGCCAGTGGAACAAGGGGAAAAAATCTCTCGTGCGCTCGAACAAGCGAAACAACTCGAGACCGTTGGTCGAAGTGTGGAAGCTCGACAACAGTTGGTGCAAGCATTACGTACGGTGGAGGAAGAAACGACAGTGGATGTCGTCCATACAGCAAAAGAAGCGGTACGAGCGAGTGCACCAACCATGGCGTTGGAGGCAAAAGAGGCGCAGTTCAAGCAGCTCACTGACGTACGGAAACAAGCAGAAAGCGCTCCGAATGTGAAATCCGTCGAGGCACAAGTGAGAGAAGTTTCTCGTACGTTACCGGCAGATCAAGCAGAGGCAGTTGTTCGAGCGTTACAGCAAGCGAAACTATTTGAAACGGTTGGGCGTGGCAAAGAAGCGTTGCAAAAGCTCGTGCAAACGTTACGTGCGATCGAACAACAGCTTGCTCCTGAATATGTCCAACGCGCAAATATGATTGCTGACCGTCTCGAACAGCAAACAATGACGTTAGCAGAAGCGGTTCGTCAGATACAAGGCGATGCGACACTTGCTAAGCAACCAAATATGGCACAAACGCTCCAGCAAGTGACACAAATGCTCGATGAACAACGCCAACAGCTATTAACATCTCTTGCAACGACCGAAAGTGAAAAACGCGCAACGAATGACGTGCGTGCGGCTATCGCTCAAGCGATAAAAACGATGCAAAGGGAGCCGAACGTGAAAGAAGCAATAAACATGGCTCGTGCGCAACTGGCTCAACATATGGAACCGTCGCTTCATGAAACGTTTGTCCGTGCTGACGAACTTGCAGAAAACGGGCGAGAAATGGCCGCAAGACAAACGGTCGTTCAAGCGCTTCAACAAGTTGAACAGACGTTGCTGCCAAGCGATTCCCCAACACCTGATGATGCAGCGTACGAATCATTCGCTGCGCTCGGCTTGCAATCAAAAGATATCATCGTGCAAACGGTAACGAAACGGATGGCGGAAGCAACGAAACAGTTTCAACAAACGAAGCGCGATATGATGCGCAATTTAGATGCGATTGACCATGTCATTACTCAATATAAGCAAGCGGCGCGACCGCAAGCAAAGCAATTGTTAGAAACGACGATTAAACAGCTCGACCAAACGATTTTAAAAAGCGATGCGATGTTGTTTGCCGATATGACGATGGAGAAAAAATTGCTGCAAGCAAGTTCGCAATTGGCAGAGGCGAAAAAGATGTTAGAGAAAGGGCAAATGGCGGAAGTGCAAAACATCGTAAAACAAGTAAAACGTACGCTTGAACAAATGCAGTTTAAGCCGTCGGATGTGAAAGTGAAACATTTTGTTGACGGCCAGTCTCTTAAACAGCAAGCGCCAGAGCAAGCATTACTTGCGCAATGGAACGATGTTGTTCAACCGGAGCCGTCCGCGCGTCATATGCTACAAACGATGCGACGCCTCGGTTTGATGCATGAAACTGATATGGCGAACGCGCTCGTGTTTAACGGTGAAAGCGAACAAGCGGAAGATACGATGAAAGGACTTTTAATGAAATTAGCACAGACAGGTGGAGAAGCAGCGAAACAAGCAGAACAAGCGTTGACAAATATGACAGGCCAACAGTTGCTCAATAAAAACGATCAAGGAAGTGCGATGCAAACGCTCTTTTTTACGATCCCGTTGTTGCTACAAAAGGAAGTAAAAGATGTGAAAGTATATGTCAATGCCCGAAACGACGGAAAACGAGTCGACTGGGAAAACTGCAGCTTATACTTTTTACTTGAAACGAAAAAGCTCGGCGATGTCGGCGTGCTGTTAAGTGCGAACGAGCGAACAATTTCTGTGACGTTTCGTAACGATCGCGAAGATTTTGCAGAGCGCATGCGTCCGCTCGTGGAAACGGCGACAAAAAGACTCGAAGACATCGGCTATCGCGTCGGTTATGTGCAATTTACGACGTTTGAGAAAAAAGAAGAAAAAACGAACGAGCCGAAACGGGCAACATGGACGGAGAAAGGATATGATTTCACAATATGATGTACTTTAATCAAAAACGAAAGCGGGAAATAAACGGTCCGTCGGCGGCGGTCATTCGCTATGAAGAAGGAGATAAAGCGCCGACCGTCGTCGCCCACGGGCGCGGCTATGTGGCAGAAAAAATTATCGAACTCGCCAAACAAAATGGAGTGCCCGTCGAACAAGATGCCGCGCTCGTACAACATTTACTTGATCTTGACCTTGGCGATACGATTCCCCCACAACTGTACGCAGTCATCGCAGAAATTTTAATTTTAATTGAAAAAATGGAACGAAACTATTAAACATTGAAAAATCGTGACGATAAATAAAGTAGGTGAACGATAAAAGGAGAGTGAGCGCGTGGAATTTTTAACAGAAGAAGCGGTGTATAAAAAAACGCCGCAACAATTAACAGCGCTACTTTATGAAGGGTTAATTGAAAGTGTAGAAGAAGCGATCGCAAGCACAAAAAAAGGCGACTACTCTTATGCCAACAAACTATTGCAAAAAGCAAACGATATTTTACAACGACTAGGTGTTGGGTTAAATTATGACGCAGGCATTATCGCTCATCAATTAGATGCGCTATACAACTATATGGCCGAGCGTCTTATTGATGCCAATATGCAAAAAGACGTAGCCATGATGCAAGAAGTGTTAACGATCGCCAAAGACATTGCGACAGCATGGAACGAGGCACTAAAAAAACAACCGACAACAAACGTTGTGGCAAAAAAAGCGGCGACATATGAACAATTTATTATGACAGAGTAAAGGAGAGAAAAAAATGAGAATCAACCATAACATTCAAGCATTAAACGCTTATCGTAACTTAGCGGTCAACCAATCGAATACAGCGAAAAACTTAGAAAAACTTTCCTCTGGTTTACGCATTAACCGCGCAGCAGACGATGCAGCAGGTTTAGCCATTTCCGAAAAAATGCGCTCGCAAATTCGCGGATTAGAAGTTGCAGAACGCAACGCATTAGATGCCATTTCGCTTATTCAAACAGCGGAGGGGGCGCTCAACTCGATTCACAGCATTCTTCAACGTATGCGTGAATTAGCAGTGCAAGCGGCAAATGGTACAAATACAGATGATGATCGTGGACATATTCAAAATGAAGTTGAGCAATTAATTGAAGAGATTGATCGCATTGCGAATAAAACAACATTTAATGGCACGCCATTGCTGGATAATAGTTTTATTAATGTTAAATTCCAGATTGGTGCAAATGAAGGAGAGGAAGTAGAAATAAGTATAGCAGGTATGACATCATCACTGTTAGGTGTTAGCGGTTTAGATGTTTCTACTGCAGCTGGAGCATCGAGTTCTATTACAACGATTGATGATGCGATTAATATAGTTTCTACAGAACGTGGCAACCTTGGCGCTTACCAAAACCGTTTTGAGCATGCAATCAACAACTTAAAAACAGCGCATGAAAATTTAACGTCTGCGGAGTCACGCATTCGCGATACAGATATGGCGATGGAGATGACGAACTTTACGAAAAACAACATTTTAAACCAAGCAGCACAGGCGATGCTCGCGCAATCAAATCAGCTCCCACAAGGAATTTTGCAATTGTTAAAAAGCTAATGGGTAAAAAGGGTAGGTCGATGCGACCTCGCCCTTTTTTTGTACGTGTGGCATAATAAAAAGAAAAAAGGTGTGAACGATGATGGAAGTGCAAAAAGTATCGCGGGCGTCGTTGAATCGTGTCGAAAAAAAAGACGATGCGCCGATGGAATCGGTGTCGTTTACGGAAGTGATGCATAAGAAAAAAAGCGACGTGTTATTTGAACGTTTTCAAACGATGGCGCAAGAAATTGAAGCGCAAGGGAAAAGGTTAGCTGAGTCGCAAACGGTAGAAGATTTAAAAAAATATAAAAAGCTTGTGAAGCAATTTTTAGACGATGCAGTGAAAAATAGTTTGCAGCTCGAGGAACAGCGCGGATTTAGTCGCGGGGGACGGACGAAAATTTATAAGCTTGTGAAAGAAGTCGATCAAAAGTTAGTCGAGCTGACAAATGCGGTGTTGGAAAAAGAAAAAAAGGGACTTGATTTGCTTGGACTCGTCGGTGAAATTCAAGGATTGATTATTAATATTTACACATAAGGGAGGGGAAAGCATGTTAGATAACTGTCCAAAATGTGGAAGTTTGTTTGTGAAGACGCAATTTCGAGATGTATGTGAGGCATGTTATAAAGAAGAAGAAAAATTGTTTGAAAAAGTGTACGCATTTATTCGCAAACGAGAAAATCGGACGGCAACGATGCCACAAGTGGTGGATGCCACAGGAGTAGACGAAGCGTTAATTGTTAAATGGATTAAAAAAGGACGCCTGCAGCTCGTTCATTTTCCGAACCTCGGTTATCCGTGCGAAAAGTGTGGAGCAACGATACGTGAAGGGCGACTATGTTCAAAGTGCATTGGTGGTATCCAGAAAGAAATGACGAAAATTCAACGAGAAGAGGAACGACAAAAACAAGCGAAGCGTCAAACGACATATTTTACAGAGAGAGACGACTAAACATTTTTTTCTTTTAGCCGATAATAATCATAAGGAAAGAAGAACGGGAAAAGCGAGGTGGGATGATGAAAATTAATCGTATTCAGCCGATGAGCGTCAATCCGTATGAACGGACGTCGCGCGTTGAAAAACCAACAAAAGCGACGAAAAAAACAGATCAAGTCGAAATTTCAAGCGCGGCGAAAGAATTGCAAGAAGCGGCGAAATTTTCTTCGGAACGGTTAGAAAAAATGGAGCGGTTAAAAGCAGAAGTGCAAGCAGGGACGTATGCGATCGATGCGCGTGCCATTGCGGAAAGCGTGTTGCGCTATTATAAACGATGACGGAGCGAATGAACATGATCGATCTTATGGAAAAGCTGCTGACATTTCACCGTGGACTGTTGCAGCTGGCACAACAAAAAACAGAAGCGATTAAAAAAGGCGACATTCATGCGTTGCAACAAATGATGGCGAAAGAACAAAAATATGTCATGGCCATTCGCCAGCTCGAGAGCGAACGAATGAGCCTTCTTTCACATTTACCTGAAGAAGAGCGAACGGTTCGTTGTTACGCAGAACAGTTGGAAGAAACGGAACGTACAAAGCTTCTCCACTTAGCAAGCGATTTAAGCGAAACAATCGCACGGTTGAAAGAGCAAAACGAGCTCAATATGCAACTATTGCAACAGTCGCTTCAGTTCATTCATTTTACCCTTGATCTCATGATACCGAACGAACAAGATGTGACGTATGACCCGAAGCGAACGGATGAATTGCCGCCACGGTCGTCGTTTGAAGCAAAAACGTAAGGGGGTTTTTTTGTGCTTTCAACATTTCATGGATTAGAAACGGTACGGCGCGGGATGACCGCCCAACAACAAGCGCTATACGTTACGGGGCATAATATCGCAAACGCCAACACGCCAGGTTACTCGCGCCAACGGGTAAACTTTGAACAAACGCCGCCATATCCGTTTGCGTCGAAAAACCGTCCTGTCGTGCCAGGGCAAATGGGAACAGGTGTGGAAGGCGGCACCGTGCAACGAATGCGCGAAGAATTTTTAGACGTCCAATATCGTGGCGAAAATATGAAATACGGCTATTGGAATACGCGCGCAGAAGCGTTGTATAAAATGGAAGAAATTATGAACGAGCCGTCAGACGAAGGGCTTGCGAAGACGCTTGACCGTTTTTGGCAGTCGCTTCAAGATTTAGCCGTCAATCCGTCAAACTCAGGTGCGCGCTCCGTCGTCCGTCAGCGCGGCATGGCGGTCGCTGAAACGTTTCATTACTTATCAAGCTCGTTAAAGTCGATTCGTGATGATATAAAAAATGAGCTTGACGTAACAGTGAAAGCTGTAAATTCATTGGCGCGTCAGTTAAATGACTTAAACAAACAAATTAGCGAAGTCGAAGTGCATGGTTATTTGCCGAACGATTTATATGATGAACGAAATCGGCTGTTAGATGAGTTGTCGCAATATGTGAACGTTAAAGTAACTCCTGTGCCAAGTGGCGGAAGTGCATTAAAAATTGCGGAAGGACGTTTTACGGTAGAGTTAGTGGATCGAACTGGTAGCACAGTCATCGGCACGCTTGTTGATGGACGACTTGGGAAAGTCAATGAATTTCAAGTGACATATCAAGATAACGTAGCTAAGACGGGGCCAATTGTTAGCTTTTCTCTTGGCGATGCATCATTTTCAACATTTGAGCGCTTAAAAGAAAACGGAAAAGTAGGAGCTCTTCTTTATTCTTATGGTTACAGCGAAGACGGAGGTACAACGACGAGAGGGTTATATCCCGAAATGCTAGGAGATTTAAATGCCATGGCAAAAGCATTTGCTGATCAGTTTAATACGGTGCATTCTAATGGATGGAGTGTGGCGGAAATAAAAAATAATGCGACTTCTCCATCCACTAAGCCATTTTTCACCTATGACCCAGCTGATCCAGCTGGAACGTTAGATATCGCACAAATCATTAAAGATTCACTTGACAATATTGCCGCATCAGCATCAGGACAAATTGGTGACGGAAGCAATGCGCAAGCGTTAGCCGAAGTAAAAAACGGAATGATGAATATCGCAGGAAACACAACAACGATCCAAAACTTTTATGAAAGTTTAATCGGGCAAATGGCGGTGAATGCGCAAGAGGCGAAACGGTTATCGCAAAATAGCGAAGTGCTTCGCCAATCGGTTGATGAACGACGCATGGCAGTTAGCTCCGTATCGCTTGATGAAGAAATGATGAATATGATGAAATTTCAACATGCATATAACGCCTCCGCGCGCATGATTACAATGATCGATCAAATGCTAGATAAAATTATTAACAATATGGGGATTGTCGGAAGGTAGGTGAACAGTAAATGCGTGTAACACAAATGATGCTTGCGAATAATACGCTTCGTAACGTAAGTAAAAGTTACGATAAACTCGGTACGTATCAACAACAATTGGCGACAGGGAAAAAAATTCATCGCCCATCCGAAGATCCGGTCGTGGCGATGAAAGGGATGCATTATCGTACGAGCTTAACAGAAATCGAGCAGTTTCAACGCAACCTTTCTGAAGCGTACACGTGGATGGAAAATTCGGAATCAGCGTTAGGTCATACAACAAGTGTATTGCAACGCGCTCGTGAGCTTGTCGTACAAGCGAAAAACGGCACGCTCGGTCCAGAAGACCGTCAAGCGATCGCGCGGGAAATTGAGCAGTTGAAAAAAGACTTAGTACAAGTCGCCAACACGAAAGTAGCAGGGAAATATATTTTTAACGGCACAAAAATTGAACAAGCGCCTGTGACAGACGGCACCCCACCGACGGTTAACAACAACAACGATGATTTTATGGTCGAAGTCGCCAAGGGAGTAAAACTAAAAATTAACGTCACGCCTAATAATGTATTTAACCAAGGATTGTTTAATACGTTGCAGCAAATTGAAAACGAATTAGCCAATCCAACAGGGAATTTAGACAATTTGCTTTCTCAATTAGACGGACATATAAACGACGTCCTTGCCGAACGGGCAGAATTAGGGGCGCGCGTCAACCGTCTAGAACTTGTTGAACAACGTCTTTCTGAACAACAACTGATCGCGAAACGAATGATTTCAGATAACGAAGATGCGGACATTGAAAAAATTATTACCGAATTAAAGTCGCAAGAAAGCGTTCATCGCGCTGCGCTTTCTGTCGGTGCGCGCATCATTCAGCCGACGCTCGTTGATTTTTTACGTTAAGGGGATGAGTTGAAATGAAAATCCCGCAGCTAACGATGCAAGCGACATTTCCGCAATTATCGATCACGATTGAGCGCGGATATATGCATATGCGCCAACAACAAGCCGAGCTGTCGATTGAACAACCGAAACCGCAGCTGGAAATGAAAACGACGCCTCCGCGCTTAACGATCGATCAAACGGAAGCGCGTGCCGATGTCGATTTAAAACATATTTTTCGCCGCATTGAAGAAGCAGCGCAAGACGGTTATGCGAGTTGGTTATCATATTTAGAAACGACAGCGATGCAAGGTGATGAATTAATGCGCATTGAACAAGGTGGCGACGTGCTTGCGATGCAAGCGCAAGCGAACAGCGAGCGACCACCTTTCGACTATAACGTCGGGCTAATTCCCCGCCCATTTAGCGTGAAAATCGGCTTTGAACAAGGGCGTATCGAGATGAACTGGCAAACGTCCGGAGCGCGCATTCATATCGAACCACGCCCTGTACAAATCGACTATAAACCGAACGTCGTGCACATCGATTTAGCACGTCATCATAACTTGCGCATCGATGTGAGCGTATAAATGAGGGATGAATATGAACATCGAAACGAAATATCACGGAACGGTTGAGCTGTCTGACATGGCAATCGTTTCTTTTGAAAACGGGCTACCGGGTTTTGAACATGAAAAGCAGTTTGCCTTGCTGCCGATTCACGATTCGCCATTTACGATTTTACAATCAGTGCAAAATAAAGACGTAGCGTTTGTCATGATCGAGCCGTTTTCTTATTTTCCAACATACGAAGTCGAACTCGATGATGCGACGTGCGAACAACTAAACATTCAAGCAGAAAACGATGTCGCGCTATACGTCATTTTAACGGTCGCCGAACCGTTTACAAACACGACGGCAAACTTACAAGCACCTGTCGTCATTAACGTCCACGAACGAATCGGCAAGCAAGTCATTTTAACAAATACACCGTATAAAACGAAACATCGCTTGTTTCCAGAAACGGTTGAAGCGAAATAAGGGGGCGAGAACATGCTTGTGTTAACGCGCAAATTAAAAGAAGCCATTCAAATTGGCGATGACATTGAAGTCGTCGTTCTCGCCATCGACGGCGATCAAGTGAAACTTGGCATTCGCGCACCGAAACATATTGACGTGCACCGAAAAGAAATATATCTCGCCATCCAACAAGAAAACAACGCAGCATCACTCGCCTCTATGACTTCGCTTCAACAGCTATCTCATCAATTAAAGAAAGGAGGGGAAGAAAATGAGCGTTAGCATTGGCGGTGTTCTAGTCCCTGGCGTCATCGCTCGCATCGTTCAAGACAACAAAGCGATCGCCGAACAAGCATTAAACGAAATCATTAACAAACATAAGGACGATCCAGCTCGCATCGTCAAAGAAATACAACAACCATCGCCGTTTTCACAATTTCTTGACATTAAAGTATAAAATTTTTTTCGCAACCTATTAAACTTTGAAAAAAACAACCGATAATAAACGTGAGGGCAAGAAAGAAGGGCGGCCGACTTCATTCTTGCTAGCTAAACCACATGGACGTGGGAAAACAAATTCAAGGAGGAATATGAAATGAGAATTAACCACAACATCGCGGCGTTAAATACGCATCGTCAATTAACAATCGGGCAAAGCGCTACAGCAAAAAACATGGAGAAATTGTCTTCTGGTCTTCGTATTAACCGTGCAGGCGACGACGCAGCAGGTCTTGCGATTTCTGAAAAAATGCGTAGCCAAATTCGCGGCTTAGAGCAAGCATCTCGAAACGCACAAGACGGTATCTCGTTAATTCAAACAGCTGAAGGCGGTTTACAAGAAGTACATGCTATTTTACAGCGTATGCGCGAGTTAGCTGTTCAATCTTCAAACGACACGAACGTTTCACAAGATCGGGAAGCTCTTCAAGATGAGTTTGAACAACTTGGAAAAGAGCTAGAAAGAATTAAAGATAAGACGACATTCAACACACAAGAATTGTTCCAAGGTGCTTCGGGAAGCAATGTAAACTCTAGTGGTAAGCTTGTGCTACAGGTGGGAGCCAATAAAGATGATACCATCGAACTAGATTTGACAACTAAGGGAATTGACTTGAGTGATATCGTTAGTGATGCTCAAGGTGAAGATATTAGTACTCAAAGTGGAGCGGCCGGCGCTATTAGCAAGTTAGATGATTTGATTAAGACTGTTTCTGAAGGTCGTTCGTACTTAGGAGCAATGCAAAACCGCCTAGAGCATACGATTGCGAATCTTGACAATGCAGCAGAAAACTTAACAGCTGCGGAATCACGTATTCGCGACGTAGATATGGCGAAAGAAATGATGGAGTTTACGAAAAACAACATTCTTTCTCAAGCAGCACAAGCAATGTTGGCTCAATCCAATCAAATGCCACAAGGCGTATTGCAACTCCTTCGGTAATTTGATTGGAAGGGCGTCTTAGCTGGAAACGGCTAAGAGGATGACTGGGTGAATTGCTGGGAAGCCCTAAAGCTTTCCTTGCCACAACGAAGCTGGAAACGGCAGGCGTGACGGCGTGAAAAAAGGAAAGATGGAACAATGGGCAATCAGCAGCCAAGCTCCTGTGAGGAAACTCTGGAGAAGGTTCAACGACTAGGACATACCACCTAAGGCGAGGGCTATGGTGATGAAGTCTGTAGGGAAATTCCCGAAGTGCCCAGCCCTTCGCTAGCCAAATGGCTAGAAAGGTGAAGAGATAGTCTACACAACGATCGAAAGACGTTGCGGCATGGCAAGCCAACCAACAACCACAAGGAGTATTACAATTGCTCCGTTAATAAAGCAAAAAGAGACCTTAGGTTTGCTAAGGTCTCTTTTTCTATTTGATAGACGTAGTCGAAAATCGCCATCACTTACCGTAATAATCGTAATTTATTTTTTTACACGTTCCCCTTTGTTCAGAAGAGCAATAAATACTTTATGTTTTTGCTTTTTTGCCGATATTATGAGTAGAAGTCAATTTCTTAATACGTCTGTTAGGAGTGTTTCATGTGAACAAAAAGCGAACGGCAAAAATGTTAGTTCCGCAGTATATGCATTCGTTTCGATGTATTGGTGGGGAATGTGAGGATACGTGTTGCGTAGGTTGGAATGTATGGATTGATCGAGACACATATAAAAAATATAAAAAGACAACTCATCGTTTGTTTGCTGAAAATGAACAAGTGATCAAAAGAAATAAAAATAACACATCAAAATTTGATTATGCAAACATTCGAATGAACGAGAGTGGTGCATGCCCATTTCTCTCAGAAGAGAAGCTTTGTCGTATACATGAAGAGTTGGGAGAGGACTTTTTATGCTCCACATGTGCCATTTATCCACGCACATTTAATTTAGTTAACGATGTAGTGGAGAAAAGTGGTACATTATCTTGTCCGGAAATTGCACGATTGGTGTTGCTAAATCCAAATGGAATTGAGTTCGATGAAATAGAAGGAGAAGTAGAAAAAAAAGCTGCTTATCACTCTGCACTTCATTTAAATAATGAAAAAGGGGTAAGAAAATATTTTTGGCCGATTCGTGTCCTATGTATTCAAATTTTACAAGATAGAAGACTTTCTTTGGAGGAACGTCTCATCGTATTAGGAATGTTTTTGAAAAAAATTAGTGAAAACAAGGATCATATTGACGTTATGTTTGAACAAATTTGTCAATATACTTATCAAATGTTGGATGACTTATTCGTCAAACAGCATATAGCTACCCTTCCTAAAAAGCTAGGTATTCAACTTTCTATTTGTCAACAGCTTATCGAAATTAGAAAAAAGATGGGGCTTCAAAACAATAAATATGTACAATATTTAGAACAAATGATTCAAGGATTTGGTGGCAGTGATAACATTGAGCGAATGGCAGAGTGTTATGAAGAGGGGATTACGAAGTATTATGAGCCATTTATGAAAGAAAAAGGCTATATGTTAGAAAACTATTTGGTCAATTACGTGTTTAAAAATTTATTTCCAATTGACAAAGAAGATGTATTTGATAGTTATGTCATGATTGTTGTTCATTATACGTTAATTAGGTTACATTTGATTGGAATTGCTCGTTTCCATCGAGGGCTCAATGAGCAATTGGTGGTGATGTTGATTCAATCCTTTTCTAAAACAATTGAACACAATAAGCAATATTTAAAGACAGTATTAGATATACTGCGTGCAAATGATATAAATAGTATGAGCTTCATGACTGTACTTATAAATAGTTGATCTCATATTTTTCGGAAACGAAAACAGTTCAATGAGGTGAAATATTGAAAACATTAGCTCTAGTGATGATTGTAAAAAATGAAGAAAAACATTTAGCCCGCTGCTTACAAAGCGTTCAACATATCGTTGATGATGTTATTATTGTTGATACAGGCTCTACTGATGGGACAAAAGATATCGCTTGTTCATTTGGTGCAAACGTGTTTCATTTTGAATGGGTAAATGATTTTTCAGCAGCACGCAACTATGCGCTTATGCAATCGACGTGTGATTGGAATCTCGTGTTAGATGCAGATGAGTATATTGTAAATGACTGTAAACATATCATTCGACATTTTATTGAAACGAATGAGAGAACGATTGGGCGAATTAAGCGAATAGATGAATTTGTGCAAAATGGGGAGAAAAGATATGCACAGAGTTACTTATCGCGCCTTCTCCCTAAAGGTGTCACATATGTTGGGAAAATTCACGAACAAGTCGATTCACCTTTTCCGCGCAAAAATGTTGATGTGGAAGTGTATCATGATGGATATGTTTACACAAATAAAACGGAACGCAATTTACAGCTACTGTTGGAAGAACTAAGTCAACATCCGACAGATGATTATGTTTTATACCAAGTTGGTAAACAATATAAGTTATTGATGCAATTCAACGTTGCGGAAAAATATTTTGAGGAAAGTTATCGCCTTGTACCGCTTGGGGCATGGTATCGTCATAGTTTAGTCATTGATTATTTATATACATTGATCGCGAATCGTTCGTTCGAAAAAGGATTACAGGTCATTGCACAGGAACAAAAAAGGCTACATGATTCCCCTGATTTTCATTTCGTATGCGGGTTATTTTATATGGATGCGATGTTTTACAATATGGAGCGATACGCGTATGTATTTTCGTCCATCGAGCGATCTTTCATTCGCTGTTTAGAAATTGGTGAGACGGATAAATACGATCGTGTCCGCGGAACAGGTAGCTTTTTAGCGGCTTATAACCTTGGCGTTTTTTACGAAGTGACAGGACAAATGGGGAAAGCGATCCATTTTTACAAACAATCAGCACACGAAGGATATGAAAAGGCGAGTGAGCGATTAAAGGTATTGAGACAGTAGTAACCATGTTGATGGATTTTTAGTGTATTTAGCCTCTCTAACGAACGAGAGGTTTTTTCTTTTCCCCCTTCAAATTTCCCTTCTTCCATCCGATATAAACAGTAGGAACGTATATGCAAAGGAGCGAACGGTGATGATTGAACGCATTTCTTCTTCTCTTTCTTCCACATATATGTATGAAAAAACGGTGAGCGAAAAAACGACAGAACGCCCAACGGAACAACCGAAACAAGAGCAACCCACTTTACAACAACTAAATGCAAAACAAGAAGAAGATCGTATTTCAAAAGAAAAACTTGAAGAAATCGTCAAGGGAATGAACGAATTTTTACAACCGAGCCATACGTCGTTAAAGTTTAACGTGCATGAAGATTTAAAAGAGTATTACGTCCAGCTTATTGATGAACGAACGAAAGAAGTCGTGCGCGAAATTCCACCGAAAAAGCTGTTAGATATGTATGCAGCGATGATGAAATTTGTCGGTTTAATTGTTGATCGAAAAATTTAGGAGGTGACACATATGAGCATGATGCGTATAGGTGGATTGGCAAGCGGTATGGACATCGACAAAATCGTTGGCGATTTAATGAAAGTGGAGCGTGCGCCAATTGATAAATTAAAACAAAAAAAGCAATTACTTGAGTGGCAACGCGATGCATATCGCGATATGAATCGTTTACTAGACGCATTAGATAAACATATTTTCGACGGCGTGATGCGCCAAAGCACGTTTTTGCAGAAAAAAGTGACGAGTTCGAATGAAAACGTTGTGACAGCAACTGGGACTCCGTCTGCTGCGAACCAAACGGTAGAAATTAGCAATATTACACAACTTGCGACAGCGGCAAGATGGACGTCTCAAAATACGATTAATATAAGTGCGAATGACCAGTTGAGCACATTATTTTTAGGTACAGAGGTAATGCCAACTTCTTTACAGTTTAAAGTAAAAAATCCAGGTAGCAGTGTTGAAGAAACGGTTACTATCTCACTTGACCCAAGTAAGGAAACATTGAGTACGTTGATTTCAAAATTGAATCAAGATACTAAATTAGGCGTTCGTGCGTTTTATGATGATTTTACACAGAAAATGGTCATTACTAAAAATCAAACGGGCAGTGGATCTTCTATTGAAGTTACAAGTGGTGCGGAGCTTTTCACTAAATTAGGATTTAACCTAGATATACAGGTTGATGCAAGCGATCCATTAAATGTAATCACGAAAACGTTTTTACAACAAGACGCGGGAACAGGTCAAAACGCCAAATTTACAATTAACGGTCTTCAAACAGAACGCACATCGAACACATTTACAATTAACGGCATGACATATACATTGAAAAATACGCATGCAGGCACGGTGACGATTACATCTTCAACAAACACCGATGCGATTTTTAATTCGATTAAATCATTCGTTGATAAATATAATGAAACGATCGATGAAATCAATAAGAAGCTAAAAGAAACGCGTTATCGCGATTATCAGCCGCTTACAGATGAACAGCGCGAGAAGTTGACGGAAAAGCAGGCGGAAAAGTGGGAGGAAAAAGCGAAAAGCGGCATTTTGCGCGGTGATTCGATTTTGTCAAACGCCCTCTCTAGCATGCGCCAAGCACTTTATCGAAAAGTGGATGGAGTGGCGGACGGATTTTCTCAACTTGCACAAATTGGCATTACAACGACGCCAAACTATTTAGAAGGCGGAAAGTTAATTATTGACGAAGCGAAACTAAGACAAAAAATTGAAGAAAATCCAGATGCGATTTATCGTCTATTTAGCAACAACGGTGAAGGAAATGCGAAAGGGATTGTCCGCCAACTTCGCGATGAAATTAAAAAGACGATCAAAAGTATTGAAGATAAAGCAGGAAATACGTTAAAAGCTACGAATCAGTATATCATTGGAAAAAGTATTATTGACATTGATACGCGCATTAGTGCGGCCGAAGATCGGCTAAAACGAGTAGAAGATCGCTACTGGAAGCAGTTTTCCGCGATGGAAAAAGCAGTGCAACGTGCAAACTCGCAAAGTATGTATCTCATGAATGCCTTTGGCGGTGGAGCACAATAATTAGGAGGTTGAAAGATGAACCCATATCAATCATATCAAACAAATGCGGTGCAAACAGCGTCACCGGGGGAATTGACGCTTATGCTTTATAACGGTTGCCTAAAGTTTATTGCGCAAGCGAAGAAAGCGATCGAAGAGAAAGATATTGAAGCGCGCAATACAAATTTATTAAAAGCGCAAAAAATTATTCAAGAGTTGATGGTGACGCTCAATATGGAATATGAAGTAGCCAAATCGATGATGACGATGTATGACTATATGTATCGTCGTTTAGTTGAAGCAAATATTAAAAGCGACATCGCGATTTTAGAAGAAGTTGAAGGATATGTCAAAGAGTTCCGTGATACGTGGAAGCAAGTGATTCAACTAAATCGTCAACGTCAATACGCGCAAGGCGGTCACGTGTAATGAGCGTTGTTTCGGAGCTTTTGGGCATAACAAAGGCAATGGTTGAATTGCTTCGCGAGCCGATTGAAAAAGAAAAACGTGATGCGGTGATTGAACAAATCGAGGAAATGCTTGAGAAGCGGGAACAGCTTCTCAAGCAACTGCCTGCAACGTTAACGGAAGAAGAAAAGAAAATGGGGAAACAGTTGCTTGCGTTAGATCGTGAGACAAACAATCTTCTTCGGCAATTTAAACAACAAATCCAGCAAGACTTAAAGCAAATTAAACAAACAAGAGAAGCGGTCGATCGTTATGACGACTTGTACGATTCGTTAGCGAGCGACGGCATGTTTTACGATAAAAGAAGGTAGGTATCATGATGACTCAGTTAACTCCAGAACAATTGACGGTCGTTCGTCACTATGCAGCGCTATTGGACACAATTGAAGAAGGATTTCATTACGTAATTGAAAGTTTTTCCAATTATGGGCGTACGCAAGGGGATGTTGTGCTTGCGGATATTTTTACAGCGTTCGGTCAAATTGAACAGACAAATGAGCGATCGCTTGCACATTTTTTCGCTGATGATGTCGCACTATTGAATGAGCTACAACGATTTTCCGCCGTCGTAGAAGAGGCGTGGAAATTAGACGGAAAACTACACGATCCAAACGCAAAGAAGCAAATTGTTGAAAAATATGTAGCGCCAGCGTTTGAAGCGTGGAAAGTAAGCATGATGCAACATCTTCGTCCATATGTTGAACAATAAGAAGAGGAGGGCAGACAGCTCTCCTCTTTGTCATATATTAACATATTCACAAAAACGGGTGCTGTTTAAAATGCTTCTACAATGGTGACGTTTACTTCTTTACGCAAGTCGATTTCAAACGGTGATTTCAGCATTTCACCGTTTGGATTTTGTAAAATACGAATGACCGGACGAAGCGGATATTCAGGGAAAATGTTTGAGACGACGCCTCGGTATCCTGTGTTTAACACGACATTTGTGCCAAGCGGGTAAATGGCGACGTATTTTAAAAACGTTTTAATGAGCTCGTAATCAAACAGCGTGTTGCCAGCTGCGCATAAATATTCGGCCGCTTCGTGTGGCGAATGTTGTTGGCGATGATCGCGCGGTGAAGTGAGCGCATCGAACACGTCTGCGATGGCGATAATGCGCGCGAATTCGTGAATGTATTTGCCGGCTGCTTTGTGCGGGTAACCGCTCCCGTCAAAACGTTCATGATGTTGTAAGGCACAGTAAGCGGAAGATGGTGAAATATTATTTTGCTTTTTCAATAGTTCAAATCCAAATTCCGTATGATGTGATATAATTCGGCGTTCCTCAGGGCTAAGAGGCCCTTTTTTCGCCCAAAGTGCACTCGGAATTTGCGTCATGCCGATATCAAATAAAAGCGCCCCAACACCTAAATCGAGCAATTGTTGCGAGGAATAACCTTTCGCTAATCCGATGACACCTGCGATCGTTGCGACGTTGACCGAGTGATGAAAAAAATATCCCTTTGAAATAACAAGGTCGGATAAGTTAATGAGCAAGTTTTCCCTGCTCAATAAGTAGTCTAAAATTTCTTTAAATATTTTTTGATATTCTTGCCCGAGATCTAGCGAAGATACGCGTTGAACAGCTTTTTGTTCTTCGATGAGTTCCGTCATCGTTTCGTACACTTTTTTTACGGCTTGTTGTCGTACAACCGGGCTAATCGTTGGCTTTTCCTCAATGTCAAATGTAAAAATGTCGTGAATATAAATATGACGAATGCCGTTTTCGCGCAATCCGCGAATGTATGAGTCGGTCAGTTTGACTCCTTTAGCAAGCAAAACGGCACCGTTCGGTCCGTAAATATCGACGGCGAGCACATCGCCACTTTTTGCTTCAAATATATGCACTTTGCGCATGCGATCACACCTCAGCAGAAAAATAGATGATGTATAAAATTTTGTGTAAAGCATTTTGCTAGACCAAAAGAAAAAAGGTAGGGTATTCTCTGATTGGACGAAAAACATTCCAGAGA